>JAYUWU010000196.1:0-8607 GCA_043753365.1 Gemmatimonadaceae bacterium
GGCAGTCGGCGCTTGTCGCGTCGCAGTCAGTGACTGGTGGTGTATTCCTCCCGGTGGGGGAAGCATGGCGCACCGTGAGGGAAACAAACCCGGATATCCAGATATACAGCGGCGACGGATATCATCCGGGACCAATCGGGACATATCTCGCGGCGCTCGTCATTTACGAGCGGATAACCGGCAAGGACGCTCAGCTGCTCCCGGGGACGGCAGTAGTAGCTGGAGTCAACATGACGCTCCCGGAAGAAACAGTGCGCCTCCTCCAGAAGATTGCCCACGAAACCGTAGAGCGTTTTCCGCAACAGTAATGCAGGCGAATGGCGGCGCTCATCTCATGCGGTGGGCCGCATTTCGTTGTCAATCCTCCGCCCGACGCGCGTAACGATCTCAGGTATCGCACGCACGTCGTCGACCGTCGTCCGGAAGTTCACGATACACGCGCGCATGAGAAACCTGCCCCGAATCACCGCGTTGGACACGAACACCTCACCTTCGACCTGCAGCGCGGTAACCAGTGCCTCATTCAGCTTGTTGAGATAGTCAGATGATTCCTCGATGCGCGAGCGGAGACCGGACGGGACGTAGCGGAAGGTGGCAATGCTCAGCTCGCAGGTATACGCCTCCAGCTCGGGCTCTCTTGTGACAATATCGAAGAGCTCTCTTGTGAGCGCGATGTCCTGCTCGATCATCCGGACGTAGCCAACGCGGCCAACCTGTTTCATTGCGAGCCATACCTTCAAGGCACGAAAGCCTCGCGAGTTCTGCGGACCAAGCTCGTGAAAATTAGTGCCGGTTTCGCCGTCGATCTCTTCGAAGTGGTAGTAGTGCGGATGGTGCGAGTATGCGCGCTTGAGGTCGGCTCGATCGCGCACGAGGGCGCACCCCGCTTCGAGAGGAGCGTAAAGCCATTTGTGCGGATCGATTGCAAGCGAGTCAGCCCTCCCGATGGCGCGGAGATCGGGTGACGCACCTGGAAGCGCGGCTACCGGTGCCCCGTACGCGCCATCGACGTGCAGCCATACCCCATGCTCTCTGCAGACGTCGGCAATCTCCGAAATCGGATCGATCGCGCCTGTATTCGTAGTCCCGGCAGTTGCTATGACCAGGAACGGCGTTCTGCCTTCCGCCTTGTCAGCAACGATGGCATCCCGCAATTCCCTCGCACTCACCTTCTCGTCGTCGTCGATCGACAGGCGATGGATCGCCTCGGCTCCGAGCCCGGCAATGTCGACGGCTTTGTCGATCCAAGTGTGTGTCTCGGCAGAGGCATAGCAGCGAAGGCTGGAACCACCGGGAGCTTTCGCTTTGGCCGCAAGGAAACACACCATGTTCGCCATGTTCCCGCCGCTCACGAATATGCCGCCGGTGTCGGCTGGAAAGCCTGTGAGTTCCGCCATCCAGCGAATAGTCTCGAGTTCGATCTCAGTTGCAGCCGGGGACAGGATCCACGCGCCCGCGTTCGGGTTCACCGCTGCAGCGAGCAGGTCGCCCAGTATGCCGATCGGCGCTGCCGACGCTGTGATGTACCCGAAAAACCTGGGATGCCCGTTGAACGTCGAGTTCTGGAAGAGCAGAGCAGTAGCGTCAGAAAGGATCAGCGCGGGATTGGACCCGTGCTCGGGAATGTGGCCGTCGCCCAGCAGCGACCTGATCTCCGACGGTTTCGACCCTGGCGATACCGGAAGATCCCGGATGCGTTCCAGCGCTGCGGCAACGTCATCAACGAGCTTGTGACCGAGCGCGCGGAAAGTGTCGCTCGACATGTCGATTGGCGCGACGCCCTCGCGCGCGGGAGCGTCAATGTGCAGGGAATTCATGGAGCGAATATAGAAATTCGGGGCGAGATGTGTGAGCCTCGTGCCCCCGGATCCGGCCCGGACACCGGGCGCGGCAGCAAAGTACACTTCGGGCAAGAGCAAACGTTCACCTTCGCGTGGTAACGTTTCACCCCGGAAAGCAAACGCTTCATCCCGGCATCCTTGCCATACGCTGACCTCACCCGCACCATTGGATGATGGGTTCACTCATTCGGGTGGTCATCGCCGACGACGAGCCAATGGCGCGCCGCAGGCTTGTCCGGCTCCTCCAGCAGCAGGCCGATGTAGAGATCGTCGCACAATGCGTCGGCGGTCAGGCCGCCGTGCACGCGATCAACACACACCGTGTCGACCTCGCGTTCATCGACGTCCAGATGCCTGACCTCGACGGGTTTGGTGTTCTCGACAAGGTACCACTCGAGCGATTGCCTTACGTCGTCTTCGTGACTGCTTTCGACGAGTTTGCCATCAGGGCTTTCGACGTAAACGCCACTGATTATCTGCTCAAGCCCTACGACACGGCCAGGTTCCAGAAGGCGATGGAGCGCGCGCGCTCACGAATCGGTCAGAGCTCTAAGGCGCCTCAGAACGGCGCCGCTCCCGCAGGCGGACAAAAGTCAGGGCCCCACCTCGAGCGGATCGCGGTTCCCGTCGGAGGCGGAATCAGGGTCGTCCGCACCAGTGACATCGAGTCTTTCGAGACAGACGGAAACTACCTGCGACTCAACGCCGGCGGTTCGCGGTATATGCTGAGAAAAACCGCCGCCGAGCTCGAGGCGAAGCTGGATCCACGTCATTTCATCAGAATTCATCGTCGCTACATCGTAAACATCGACAAGGTGCACGAAGTTCAGCCGTGGTTCAGCGGGGACGCGATCGTGATCATGCAGAGCGGCAGCAAGCTCCGCCTGTCACGCACCCATCGCGAGGCGTTCTACTCGATCTTCTCCGCGGAGCGGACGCCCGCGAGCTGAGATTTCGTCCCGCTGTTGGCCGTCAAACCCTCCTTCGAGCGTAGTCCGCAGCTCGCTACCCAGCCGCGCTATCGCCTGCTCGGCCTTCAGGGGATTATCAGCAGCGTACTTCTCGAGCTCGTGCAGCGTGAAGTCCAGCGATTCCGGCGCGACTGTCATCGACGCCGCGGCAATACGCGCTTCGGTGATTCCCGCGTTGATTTTCATCGCGGCAACTTGTTGCTCGGCGAGCCAATCCTCGAACACGCGCCGCTGCGACCATGCGAGTACGCCGACGTAAACAAAGAGCGTGATCGGGATGGTCCCGCGAAAAGACTGAAGCACTACACCCTCACCGCGATACGCGACGGTGAGGCCGGCATGAGCGAGTCCGAGCAGAGCAATCACAGCGGCGTGCATCGACGCTGCAAATGGCCACCGTGGACCCGTCACGGGGACCCGTCGTGATAACCACGCCGCTATCGGCACCATCGCCGCCCACATTGCGACCATCACGAAATCATCGCGCGCGAGATCAAGAATCGACCGCCCTCCGGCGCGACCGCTTACGAGCATGTAGGAATAACTCTGCTGAGTCCAGAGAGCGCTTGCCACGAAGCACCCCGCGGCGAGAGCCGCGACAGGGTGTCGTCTTGCGAAGCCATTGTCACGCTCGAGCTCCGGAATTGGCGCGCCGGGATCGACCTGCTCAGCCAGAGCCTCAGCAATTCGCGCCGGCAGCGACACCTCGGCCACTGCGCCTCCATCGGTATCGTTGAAAAGCTCGAGGCGCGAGTCGTCGCCGTAGAGCGTGCGAAGCCGTTCATGCGTGTTCGATAATCCGACGCCAGTGCGCCGCAACCCGTCAGGCGCGCTCAGCCCGACGCCGTTGTCGCGAACGGACAGCACGAGCCTGTCGTCGACGAGCCTGGCGACGATCGAAATCTGCCCTCTGCTCGATCGACCCATGAGCCCATGCCGCATGGAATTCTCAACCAGCGGCTGAAGCAGCAGCGGGGGTACAAGGAGGTCGGCGGCAGCCGGATCGATGTCGAGTTTGATCTCGAGCCAGTCACTGAATCGTGTGCGCTGGACTTCGAGATACGGCAGTAGCCCGCTGACCTCCTCACTCAGCTTTATCTCCGCCTCATCACGTGAGGCCGCCGCTCGGAGCAGCTGGCACAGCTGCCGGAAAGTGTTGATTGCGGCAGACGGGCTCTCGAAAATCTGCTCGGAGACGGTGCTCAAGGCATTGAACAGGAAATGCGGCTGAAGCTGCGCGTGCAGGTAGGCGAGCCGCGAGCGGGACAATTGCGCGCGCAACGCAATCTCGTGACGCGCCTGCTCGATGAGCGCTTCTCGTGCAGCTATCACTTTTCCCAGCCAGACAGCGAAGATATAGCTGAGCGCAGTGATGTCGATGTAGAACAGCATGGTGCGGAAGAACGAAACCATCTGCACGTCTACGAGCAGCTTGGTAATCTCCCGGCGAGTAACTGCGTCGAGCACCGAAACGACAATAATCGCAACGATGTGACCAGCGATCTTCAATGCACCGGGGCGACTGCGAAGAGTGAGTGTCAGGTCGCGCACGCCAAGCGTGATGACCGCCCAAGCGAGAGCGTGAGCGCCGTTGAGGATTGCGATCTTCCACCACGGTGTCGCGCCGCTTCCAAGGCCGACACTTACGGCGGTTTGCACGGCAGCGAGTACCGCCCAGATGACCAGTGCGATAGCGAAGAATCGTAGGGTGCGCGGCGCGGGCGTCAGCTTCATCCTGACAAATCTTACAGTGTCCCGGACGCAGTGCCACAGTTAGGAAGAGCCTGCTCCATTGCTGAAGAGTCGATCGATTGCTGCTCGGCATCGTGACGCAGCCGCTCGTCACATGATACGTTCTGTTCAGCCCTGTTTCATTGTCATCGTGGGCGCCCCTGAATACTCTCGCCCCATGACAAAAACTCCGCTTGCCACGAGCCGTGCCGTCTTCACGCTGGTGTGCGCCATGGCCGCGATTCTGCCGGCACGCGCATACTCCCAGAGTTCCAACGCGGCGGGCTCGCGCGTACGCGACCTCTATAATCTTCATAACAGCGCGGCAGCGAGCGCCCGGGCTGCAGGAGACTGGTCAGCGGTTCGCAGGCACGCTGCGGCCATTGACACGCTGTTGAATGGCAACGTCGCAACCATGATGGTCATTGCGCGAGCGGCGGCGCAGCTCGGAGACACGGCGGGCGCCATCGAGACCCTGAAATCAGTGGTCTCGATGGGGATAGTGCGCAACCTGAGCGGCGACAAGGAGCTTGCTCCACTTCACTCCGCGAAGGAATGGGTTTCGCTCGTAGCTACGAACGAATCGAACCTCAAGCCGGTGGGTTCGTCACGAGTTCTGTTCGCGATGCCGGGGCTGGACTTTCTTGCCGAAGACATAGTCTGGGACGGGGCCGGCAATCGGTACCTCGTGTCGAGCGTTCGAAAAGGGATTGTCGTCGCGGTAGCTCCCGATGGAACCTCTCGTACTTTCATCGACAGGGCCGACCGCACGTGGGGAATGATGGCGCTTGCAATGGACAGTGCGAGGGGAAGACTCTGGGTGACGACGGCCGCGTCGCCTTTTACGGAAGGATTTCAGCCTGTCGATTCCGGGAGTGGCGCTGTGCTGCGGTTCAATCTGCGCACTGGCGCTCTCGAAAAACGCTACGACCTCGCTCCCACCCAACGAGGAAACTCACCGGGTGATGCAGCGGTATCACCATCCGGCGACATCTTCATCTCTGACAGCCGGAGCGGACTCGTCTATAAGATCCGTGCGGCCGCCGACTCACTCGAGGTACTCGTACCGGAAGGGACCTTCATGTCGCCGCAGCAACCTGCGCTGAGCATCGACGGCCGCACGCTCTACATTGCCGACTATAGCCGGGGGATTGCAGATGTAGATCTGCAGTCACGGGAAATCCGGTGGCTGAAGCACGACCGGAACGTGGCTCTCAACGGCATCGACGGGCTGACCTTCAATGGATCGGGTGAGCTGATAGCGGTGCAGAACGGAGTTTTGCCGAATCGGGTGATGGCGCTCACGATCGATGCTGCGCGCGGCGCAGTTACCGCGACGAAAGTTCTTGTGCAGGATACATCGAGCATAAGGGAGCCGACACACGGACTGGTTGTTGGCGACAGCTTTCATTTCATCGCTAACTCCGGCTGGGACGGCTTTGGCGCGGACGGAGCGCTGCGCAAGGACCACGGACTCACGCCTCCCGCTGTGCTCAGTATCAGGTTGAAGTGACGCTCTTCCTGGACCGATGTTGCATCCGGGGCGTGATGACCTTTCTTTCAGGTCATGCCCCAACCCAAAGAGCTCCCTCCAGGATTACCTGAGGCGAGAAACGAGATTGACAGAATCGACGCCGAAATCGTGCGGCTTCTGGCTGTGCGAGTCGGCGTCGTTCTTCAGGCTGCCCATATCAAGCGCCTGGTCGGGATGCCTTTCGTCGACGAGGAGCGTGAGGCCGCGATAGTTCAGAACGCGGCGGAGAGAGCAGAGGACTTCGGGCTGCCGAAAAAGCCGGTAAAAAAGATATTTGCCCAGATCCTGAAGATCTCCGCGTTGTCCCAGGCGCAGGGCGATTGATGGAGAAAGAATCTTCGCCGAATGGCAGAGCGCTGCTGCAGAATGGAATGGCCGACGCCATTGGCATCGAGCTTACCTTGCTCACCGCGGACAAAGTGGTGGGCACAATGCCCGTCGATAACAGAACGCGCCAGCCGTTCGGACTTCTTCATGGCGGCGCGTCAGCCGCGCTCGCCGAAACCGTCGCCTCCATCGGCGCGCTCCTCAATATCGACGCAGATACGCAGGCTGCTGTAGGGCTCGAGCTTAACGCAAATCATCTGCGGGCGAAAACCGATGGTGTAGTCACTGCGACCGCCACTCCATTGCATCGCGGTCGCAGAGCTCACGTCTGGGACATTCGCATAGAGGATGAGCAGGGAAGGCTGGTGTGTGCATCGAGATGCACACTTGCCATCATCGACAAACCTGCTCAGGTCCCCCGGTAGACGATCCGGTAGATGCGGCCCCCCGCATCGTCAGAGATATAGAGAGAACCATCGGTCCCCGTCGCTATGCCAACCGGCCTGTGTTTCGCCCGGTTTGGCTGAATTTCTGCTGGTGGCACACCCGCGAATCCGTCAGCAAATGTCTCGTATCTCCCACTCGGTGAACCACCTGGGAAAGGCTGGAAGACAAGTTTTCCGCCAGCCTGCATCCCCGGTGCACGGTTCCATGATCCATGGAAGGTGATGAATGCCCCGTTGCGATATTTCTCCGGGAACGATGTGCCACGGTAGAAATGCAGATCCAGCGGCGCCCAGTGCGCCGGGAAAACGGCTGCCGCCGCTTCCTTTCCGGCGCATCGATCAGTCTTCGTTCCATCGCCGCCATATTCAGGCGAGGTCACGAGCCTGTTGCGATCGACGGCGTGATAGCAGTACGGCCATCCGAAGTCATCTCCCTGATCGACGCGAAGCAACTTCTCCGCGGGATTGTGCGTGCCGTAGAGACTGTCGGCGAAAACCTTTGGCCAGTGCTCCTTGAAGTTGTCACGCCCATGCGTCATCGCATAGAGCTGACTTCCGAGAAACGCCATGCCTGTTCCGTTGCGCACTCCGGTTGCATAGCGCTTATCGGGAGAGAACTGCTGGCCAGGTATGTTCGCGTCGAACTTCCAGATTCCCGCACGCGTTTCGAGCTCCACACACGGGTCGAGTCCGGGTGACTCCAGACCCCGGTCGCGTGTCTGGCAGCTGTTGGTTGCGGATCCGACGTTCACGTACATCGAGCCATCGGGCGCGAATGCAAAGTTGCGAGAGCGGTGGCCGGGAGTGAGCGGCATTCCCTGGACTATCACTTCAGGCGCGCCTGCAGGGAGCAGGTCGTTGTCGGCCCGCCGATAGCGAACGATCCGCGCGCCCTCGTCTACATATATGTGGCCGTTGTGGATCGCGATGCCGGTGTTGCCGCGCGTCCCGCCGTACTCGATTCTGTCAGCGCGCCCGTCCTTGTCTGTATCGCGTAACGCGGCGAATGCTCCACGGGGAGGTGTCGCCGTTTGTCCCTGCGGGGTCGGTCGCGTGCCATCGATCGCAGCGTAGACATCGCCGTTCGGTGCCACAGTGAGATAGCGGATTCGTCCAAGGGAATCTGCAAAGACTGAAGCGCAGAACCCTGCGGGCAGGATGAGCCCTGCGTTGTCAACGGCGCAGTTTGCCGAGGTCGCGCCCGCTGCACTTCCCGTATTTCGGTGGCCGCCGGAGTACGTAGTTGTCGAGCAGGCAGAAACTGATGTTAACGCGAGTATTGCCGACACCGCGAAGACAGGTCGGAAGGAATTCATGCCACATCTCCGTTCAGGTTGTCGAACGCGAAAGCAGCGAGCGCAAGAAGCGGACCCTCAACAACAAAAAATCACAGTAGAAAAGCGTGAACATTGCGAGGAAAAAAGCGTAGTAAGAGTACACCCTCGCAAACACTGCGGGGATGTCTCCGATGTCTGCGAGGTGGTCGCTTTTGCAAAGAATCAAAACGCTCGCAATGCTTGCACTGATGCTTCCACTGGTCATCACCTATGACCGCACGCATCACGTGCCAAATCCGGTTGATGCGATCGGCGACGCCGTCATGGACGCCTCAGGCAACATCACGGAAAACCTGAGAACCGGCAGGCACTTGGGCTTCGACACGTACGCGTATCCCGGTGACCAGGCCATGCTCGCATGGAGACATGATGACGTGCCGTTCGAGTGGGTTGGTTATTACCTGCCATCGGCGCCTTGTC
>JAYUWU010000197.1:0-3310 GCA_043753365.1 Gemmatimonadaceae bacterium
CGGATTTCGACGAAAAAGGTTGTCGCGCTCCTTCATCAGCTCGTCGAAACCGGGAAAGTGCTCGGGCGGATAACGGCGCCCCGGAAAGAGGGAAAGCTCCAGCCACCTTTCGTTAGTGAAATCGACTGCAGGTCGAAAGAACTCCTGGGGATCGGCAGTATGTATGAACACCGGTATGCGCAGGCGCGCCGCAGCCTGCCAGACCGGATCGAGGTCCGGATCGTCGATACGGAGCCGCGTGCCGTCAGCTTTCTTCGCCGAAAGCCCAAGGCCCTTCGACACCTCACCAACACCAACCGCTCCAGCAGCGATGTCAGCCTCAAGTTGCCTGACTGCCCGCTCAGCCCACCCCGGTCCGACACCGCGGAAGTCGATTCCCGCAAGAACCCGGACACGGTCCCTCATTTTGGGAGACGACCGGATCGCAGTCAGCGCCCGCGCAAGGCGCTCACCTGAAAGATTGTCGGCTGCGACCATCATCCTGATGTTGAGGCTGTCGAGTGCGGCTCCAAGTCGCGCAAGACCAGCAGCCGAGTCGATGAGGTCCCGCGGATGACCGTGATAGTCAATCGCCGGAAATTTTGCTCGAGGAGTACGAGTCGCTGGAGCAACGAGCGTCGACTTCGGCCTGTAATCGAGTATGCTTGGCGCCGGGACCTCAGGCGCCCTGCAATTGCCCGGTCGAATCTCGGTCGTCCCGGCCGGGCACTCGGCCCTTCCGTTGTTCGAAGCACTGCCTGTCTGCTGCGCGGCAAGTTCGCGCACCGAGATAACACATAAGAGAACAAGAAACGCGAAACGCATCTACTCTCCTGCGGGACGTGATGGCGACGGGGCGCCACCCGCACCATTCAGTCGATGCGAGTGACCCTTAATCTGGCTGACGAACTGCCAACGGCTAGGACGTGATACTTACCGAATCGGTGCACGGAAGTGAAATTGGCACGTTGCCTGGATCACCCCCACTACATCTTGCCAATGCGATACTCAGCAATCACGATCGCCCTCAGCCTCATCACCGCTCCAGAACTTTTCGCGCAGACACCCATGAGCGTCATGCCGAGCAGCCGAGGCTCGGCAGAGGTCACGCTTCTTCCGGTTGACAGCGCTGCCCGCGCGTCAGCGAAGCCATCGGCGATCAAGGTCGACTATGGGCAGCCCCATCTTCGCGGGCGCCGGATTCATACAGACAGCCTCGTGCCTTACGACACACCGTGGCGCACAGGGGCCAACGCGGCCACGACAATCTCGACCGACCTCGACATCGTGCTTGGCGGAGTTCCCATCCCCAAGGGCAAGTACGTGCTCGAGACGTTGCCAAGCAGGTCGGGATGGAAGCTGCTCGTCAAGAAAGAAGTGATTGTGCCCGAGGGAACCCCCGCACCGGCTCCCACTCCAGCGACCGAAGTTGCTCGCATAGACATGCGTCAGTCCGCGCTTGCAGCACCGATGGAGAGCCTTACCATGTGGCTCATTCCAGCGAGAGGTCCCGGAAACGCTCGCGGACAGTTGATAATCGCGTGGGATACGGTCTCGCTCACTGCTGACTGGGCAGTGAAATAACGCCGACAGCGGCGCTACCATCTACCAGTCGGTCTCACGATAGTCCTTGAGAAACTTGCCCCAGATGTGAGCGCCGCTGTTGAATCCAGCCATGATCGGGTCGACGATGCGCGCAGCGCCATCTACGATATCCAGCGGGGGATGGAAGCGATGCTCCGCGGTCTTGGCAGCGGCGATGTCAGCGGGATCCTCGTCGGTTATCCAGCCGGTGTCAACGCTGTTCATGTGAATGCCGTCAGCTGCGTAGTCGGCCGCTGAAGTGCGCGTCATCATGTTGAGCGCCGCCTTCGCCATGTTCGTGTGCGGATGCCTCGTTGTCTTGAAGGACCGGTAGAACTGACCTTCAACAGCCGATACGTTCACGATGTGCTTGTCCTGCTCCGGCGTACGCAGCATCAGCTGCTTGAGGCGTGCATTGATTATGAAGGGTGCGATGGCGTTGACGAGATGCACCTCGAGAAGCTCGACGGACGGCACTTCCGCCATCAAAAGTCGCCACGAATTGCGATCTCTCAGGTCGATCTGCTGAAGATCCTGGTCGAGCCTGCCGGAAGGGAAAAGACTGCTCGCTTTCTCGAGCTCTTCTGAGTCCTCTTCTGAGAGCGCAAATCCACTCCCTTCACCGAGCAGTCCGCCCGTGGGCGTGGGCGCATCACGATCAATCATATGGTATGCGTGCGGGCCCTCGTATCCGCCAATCAGCTGCCGAACGTGCTCAGGCATCTGCGGCAACGCGCTCATCTCGCTCTCGCGCATGTGCTCGTAGAACTCGGCAGGCCGGCGAACTGTCTGACACGCATTATTGATGATGAAGTCCAGCCTGTCTCGCGTGTCGAGCATCTCCTTGCAGAACGATTCGACGCTTGGCGTGTGACGGAGATCGAGCCCGAAAATCTCGAGGCGGTGGCCCCATTCGGCGAAGTCGACTTCCCGCGCATATCGCGCGGCTGAATCGCGCGGAAAGCGGGTAGTGACGATGAGGTGTGCCCCGGCCCGAAGCATCTTGATTCCCGACTGATAGCCGATCTTCACACGACCACCCGTCAGAAGCGCGACGCGTCCCGTCAGGTCGGCAAGCTCCGTTCGCTTTGCAAAATTGAAGTCCGCGCAGGTTGGGCAGAGGTGATCGTAAAAATGGTGGACCGAAGAGTAGTCCTTTTTGCAGATGTAGCAGTTGCGCGGCTCGTTGAGCTCACGAAGCTGCGGCTCATCGTCGCGGATATCCTGTGGGGTCGGCGGAAAATAATTGGGGGTCGTGAAAACTGGTTCGCGGCGGAGGCGGCGAATGCCCGTGTTCTCGAGCACGCTTTCCTCACGCCTGACTCTCTCGGCCTTCCGCTTTCGCTTGCTGACCTTGAGGAGTCGGCGGCGGTCAATTACGTCCGGGCGGGAGACGCGGCCAGCGGCTTGAAGAAGGCGATTGCGATCCTCTACCGGGATCTCGGCGAGCAGAGCCCTGTCAGCTACGATTTCTTCGAGGAGATTCGCTGCGGCTCGCAGCCTCTGCTCGAGCGACTGCTCACTTCCGTCTTCTATTGTAGATGCGTGGGATGCGGATGCGACTGTATCCATGCCCTGAATTTAGCGGACTTGGGCCTCGGGACCCCATCGGGTCGACGTGCAGCGTGGTTCAGGAGATCCGGCGCACAATACCAGGACGATAATTCGGTGTCAGAGAACACGCGAGTCATATGCCCAGTGAAGCAATGCCTGCCGTTGTCGCGGCCGGCATTTCCAGTCGCCGCCG
>JAYUWU010000198.1:0-24505 GCA_043753365.1 Gemmatimonadaceae bacterium
ATGCAAGTCAGCGCGTCCACGGAAGAGCAGAGCGCCGCATGCGAGCAGATGAAGAGTGCGTCGAGTCAGCTGCTCGTCGGGAGTCGCCAACTCAAGGGACTGGTTGGTGAGCTTCGTACTGCGGCGGCTTGAGAGAAACCCAGGGGTGAGCGGATCGAGCGGATCAAGCGGATCGAGCGGATAAATTCAACGGAATTACGCTACTACGGCCGCGCTTACGAAGTATCCGCATGACTCGCGCAGTTATTCGCCTGATCTGCCCCCTTTGGGTTTCCACCCTACCTGATCACTGAACGCAACGCGCCATCGGATCTCCGACTGCCTTATCAACGATCGGGCGGTGATCGAGATTCGCCACGCGCACGGCGACATCCCTCACGAAATCCGCGACACGAGCCATCTTCGGATAATCTATGTACTGCGGTTCATCAGTGACCTGGTGATAGTCGGGATGAAGTCCGGTCGTGAAGAACGTCACCGGGATTCCATACCGCGCATACATGTAGTGATCGCTGCGGCAATAGATCCTTTCGGAGTGACCATCGGCGTCAAACTCGTAATCGAACTTGAACGGCTGCGGATTCTGAGCGTTCACCTGTTCGACAATGTCGCCAAGCTCCTTCGACAGTCTGCGTGATCCTACGAGCTGGAGATAGTCGGGACCACCGCCGGCAATATCCTCTGCGCTGCCCCGGCCAACCATGTCCATGTTAAGCTGCGCGACTATCTGACCACGCGGCACAGTCGGGTTTTCGGTAAACCACTTCGCGCCGAGCAGGCCCTTCTCTTCGGAAGTATGCCACACGAAAATGATCGACCGTTTCGGCTTGACTGGCATGGCTGCCAGCGCTTCAGCGATCTCGAGCACTGTCATCGAACCCGAGGCGTCGTCATCTGCGCCGTTGTATATCGAGTCGGGTCGACTCGGGCGAAGCCGGCGAAGGCTGTCGATATTCACGCGAAGAGTCTGCTTTATCGAGTCGCGCATCGCCGCCCTTGACCCGTCCCAGTGCGGCGCACCAAGGCGCGTCAATTCGGAGTTGAACACCTTGAGGGAGTCATGGTCGATCGGGGCGCCCCGGCGGAATCCAACGTGATCGTTGTGAGCTCCGATGGCGACGTACTCATCGCGAAGAACCGGATCACTGCCACGAAGAACCGCTATCACGTTGCGCGCGGTGCCTTGAGCGCCGCCTCTAAATCTGCCGGAGGTCGCGCGGATATCCTGATAGTAGGTGCCGCTGTCGCCCGCAGGCTCCAGACCTATACGCGCCGCCTCGGCGGCGAGGTAGGCCGCGCCTTTCGCGTTGCCGATCGTGCCAGCCTCACGCCCCATCATCGAATCGTCGGCAAAGATATACAGGCGCTTCCGCAGGTCTTCGACGCTTATCGCTGCCGAAGTCCCACCGGCCGGCGCCGACATGTCGAGGGCGCCGCGGGCGCAGGAGATGACTGCGGCCGAGGCGACCATCAGTGCGGCGAGGCGGAATAGATGCACAGCTTTCAAGTGGGAGTCTCCGGGGTTTGCTTATCTTGTGTGTATGGACAGGAAAAAAGCCGTCATTTTGCTGAGCGGCGGCCTCGATTCGACCACACTCCTCGCCCTGGCGTCAAGCGAAGGTCGTGCCGTGCACGCGCTGAGCTTCAGTTATGGCCAGCGACACTCGGTCGAGGTTCTGTCCGCGCGTAACATCGCGAAGCGGTACGGTGTAGTTCAGCATGTGGTGACCGAAATAAATCTTCGGGCCTTCGGTGGATCAGCTCTGACTTCAGACATTGAAGTCCCGAAGGATGAGCAGATCGACGGGAGATCGGGGATTCCCCTCACCTATGTCCCGGCGCGAAACACCATCTTTCTGTCGTTCGCGCTTGCATGGGCCGAAGTCCTCGATGCCCCTGATATCTACATCGGTGTAAATGCGGTCGACTACAGTGGGTACCCCGATTGCCGCCCCGAGTTCATTGATGCGTTCGAGAAAATGGCGCGCCTCGCAACAAGGTCGGGCGTGGAGTCGAGTCAGCCGGCCGTACGAATAAGGACTCCTCTCATCGACCTTACCAAGCGAGAGATCATCGAGCTTGGGCTGTCGCTTGGCGTCGACTACTCACTGACCACGAGTTGCTACGACCCGACGCCTGCGGGCGATGCCTGCGGTCACTGCGATGCGTGCCAGCTGCGACTCAGAGGATTCGCCGAAGCTGGTGCTCTCGACCCAGCCAGTTACGCGCGCCAATGACGTACGTAGTGAAGGAGATCTTCTACACGCTCCAAGGTGAAGGAGCCAACACCGGAAAGGCGGCTGTCTTCTGCCGTTTCAGCGGGTGCAACCTGTGGACCGGGCGTGAAGAGGATCGTCATCGTGCCGTGTGTAAATTCTGCGACACCGACTTCGTCGGAACGGGGCCTGACGGGGGTAAGTTTGCCAACGCAACCTCGCTCGCAGAAGCGGTCGATGTTGCGTGGCGCGGCGACGACGAGGGAAAACTGGTGGTCTGCACTGGCGGCGAACCTTTGCTTCAACTCGACGATGATCTCGTGACGGAATTTCACGCGCATGGGTTCACGGTCGCGGTCGAGACGAACGGAACACGGGTGGCGCCGGCAGCGATCGACTGGATCTGCGTAAGCCCGAAGGCCGGCGCTCCGCTCGTCCAGGATCGCGGCAGCGAGCTCAAGCTCGTATTCCCGCAACCCGAAGCGATGCCTGATGCTTTTGCGTCACTTGAATTTCGACACTTTTTTCTTCAGCCGATGGATGGACCGCACGTCGGAGCGAATACAAGAGAGGCGATCGACTATTGCCTGCGGCATCCGCAGTGGCGGCTGAGCCTGCAGACCCACAAGCTGCTCGGCTTGCGATAGTTCATGAGCAGCCCTTTCATACGCGTGAGCATGATCCTGTTTCTTCTCGTGGCATCGAAGGCGAGTGCACAACAGGATACCGTCGCCAGGCTGGATCCCGTTGTGGTCACAGTGACTCGCGGATCGGGGCGATCTGTACTCGCTTCGCCCTTCGCGCTCAGCCTGGTCAGACCGGACAGCTCGCGACCCGGGCAGCGTAACACCGCTGTCGACGAGACCCTCGCGATGATACCTGGACTTTCCGCGACCAACCGAAACAATCCATCCCAGGATCCGCGGTTATCGATCCGGGGATTCGGCGCGCGCTCCGCGTTTGGTGTCCGGGGTGTGCGCGTGCTGCGCGACGGGATGCCGCTGACGCTGCCCGACGGGCAAACACCCCTCGACTACCTGAGCCTCGAGTCCGTCGGGTCAATCGAGGTGTTGCGCGGATCGGCATCCGCTCTTTACGGAAATGCCAGTGGTGGCGTAATCGACATGAGGTCGGTCGATCCCGCGTCATCGACGGCAAGGTTCGATGCTCGACAATGGTTTGGCGGTGATGCCTTCGTTCGAACTGTGCTCGCGGGATCGGGCTCCAAAGGAAGTCTCGGCTGGGTTGCCGACGCGGCACACAATCGCACTGACGGATCGCGAGACCATTCGCGCCAGCGTTCAACAGTCGGGTTTGCTCGCGCCGCGCACTCAACAGACCGGCTGCGGCTCGCAGGCAGTGTGATGGCCCTCGACAATCCGCTGTCGGAAAATCCGGGTGCACTCACAATCGACGAAATGCGGCGCGACTCGCGGGCGGCAGATCCTGCGACGGTTCGGAGAAACGCACGGAAAGCCGTGCAGCAGATACAAGCTGGGGGAACGCTGGGAATGAACGTCGGCGCAGGCGAGGTGTCACTCTCCGCTTACGGCGGAGCGCGCTCCCTCGACAATCCACTCACTTTCGCTGTCGTCGACATCGGGCGGCGTACGTGGGGCGCGAGCGCCGCACTGCGGGCCAACCTGTACGCTGGGAGCCTGCAAAACCGGATCGCGACCGGCGTCGACTTTCAATCGCAGAACGACCTTCGGAGAAACTTCGCAGCGTGCGCGGATACCGTGATGCCTGCGGCGGCGACTGCGTCCTGTCCCGATGTCAGGAGCGAGCGCGGCTTGCTTACTCTCAACCAGCGGGAGCTCGTATCGAGCATCGGTGTCTACGCTTCCGATGACATCGACATCAACCCGAAATTGTCAGCAACGATCGGCGTCCGCGCTGACAACGTCAGGTTCAGGGTGCGCGACAATCTCATAACGACAGCGAACCCTGATGACTCAGGCGAACGGACACTCAGCGCCGTGAGCCCGATGGCCGGGATCGTCGCCAGAGTCACCCCACTTTTGTCCGTCTACGGCAACGTGTCGTCGGCGTTTGAAACGCCGACCGCGACCGAGCTCGGGAATCAACCCGACGGGAGCGCGGGCATCAACGAGGCACTCGACCCGCAACGCTCAATCACATTCGAAGTCGGTTCCAGGGGATTCATGCGCGGATCGCTGAGCTACGATCTCGCGATCTACAACACGAACGTGGTGGACGAGCTCGTGCCGTTCGAGATACCGGAGAGTAATGGACGTCGGTATTTCAGGAACGCTGGCCGGACCAGCAGGCGAGGCGCGGAGATGGGAGCGACCCTGCGATCAGGTGCAGTTTCGCTGATGGGCTCCTATGGCTACTCACGGTTTCGATTCGAGGAGTTCGAGTCTGGCAGCTCTGATTTTTCGTCGAACACGATTCCGGGGATTCCGCGACACCGCGCTCAGTTCGCCGGAACCGTGATGACCCCGGCCTGGTTTGGGGTCATCGAAACTGAGCTTGCCGGATCCAGTTTCGTCGACGATGCCAACACTTCCACGGCCCCGGGTTACTCGGTGTTTCATCTGCGGGGCGGCGTAACGCCTTTACGTTCGACGCTGCGCTTGAGCCTGACGGCAGGAATCCAGAACCTGTTCAACCGTACGTACGCGTCATCGCTCGCGGTCAATGCTGCGCGCGACCGCTACTTCGAGCCCGCGTCGAAACGCAAACTTTCAATTGGCCTTTCGCTCGGAACCAATTCAGGCAGGTGAGGGCAAATCTGACAAAATCGTTACAGCAAAGGCGGACAGGTGGTTCATAAAACCCGTACGCTATCGTACATTATTACAGGGCGTTCAGGGGTTGCCGCATGTCAGTACGACTGGTTTCGAATCGCAGAAATAGTGGGAGTGGCCTTCGCTCCGACAGGTCGAGAATTGTCGACTCCATAAAGTCGATCGCCCGTGGCTTACGAACATCGGGCAAGCAGTCGCTGCAGGTACCCGGTGTCACGACAGCCCAGCTTCACGTTCTCCGCGCGCTGCAGGTGCGGGACGCGCTTTCAATAAATGAGATTGCCGCGCTCACTTACACACACCAGAGCTCTGTTTCGATGGTTGTCGGTCGCCTCGTGCAGGAGAAGCTGGTTTCCCGCGCTGCCTCGAAGACTGACGGTCGCAGTGTATCCATCTCCCTGACTCAAAGCGGAAGAAAGGTGCTCAGGAAGTCCGAGGACTCGACGGAAGCTCGGCTGTCGACCGCTCTCGATTCGCTCAACCGGTCCGAGTTGAGCGAGCTTGCCGCGTGTCTCGAGAAAGTGAGCTCGATGCTGGATCGGAGCGCTCCAGATGCGCGTCCTCGAAACGATTCCATGGAAGCCTGATTCAACCTGACCGTCAATCGCGGTCTTTTGGAATGATCGAGAGACCGCCGTTGGCCTCGACCACCGCGTGCTTGATCTGGTCCATCCTTTCGATGCCCTGCTTCGCGCGGGCGGCGGCCATGATGTCGCCTTCATCGACTCGTTCCTTTTTCATTCTATCCTCGTGTTTCCTGCCCTCGTGCACCAGAAGCACGGGTACCCCGTCCAGAACTTTTTCAATTCGCGGGAACCGCTGCTTCCACAGAGAAAGCATGATGTCGAGCCCGACGAGCGTGATGACGAGGAGGAACGCATTGGTCATCGAGAAGTCATCGGACACAAGCGCCTGCTGAATGGATTCACTGACTATGAGGAGCAGTACAAAATCGAATGCGGTGAGCTGTGCAATCGACCGGTTGCCTGCGATGCGGAATACCGCAAGGAGAACGAAGTAGATGACGGCGGCGCGAATGACTGGCTCCATTGGGGCTCCTCAGGGATAGGCGATCTGGGTGAAGGACACGGGTGGGCCCCCGGGTGTCCCGGCGTGCAACGTGTTCTTCCCGAACTTCACGGCTTCGAGATGTACCCGCACGACGAGCGGTTCCTGTGCATTCCGGGAAAGGAACGAATAGGTAATCCTGCCGGCTTCGAGCGCGGACGACATCGGCTCGGGGCTGATGCTCGTGATATGGTGTCGCTCGAGCCAGTCGCGATCGATCCACACAGCGACCGTCGAATCGGATTCCCTCGAAGCGGGACCAAGCGTCAGTCGGAGACTTTGCTGCGCAGTCCTGCGAACGAACCGCTCATAGTCCAGTGTGAGGCCTCCCCGGCCGTCCCCTGTTCGTCCACTCGACAGCGGCCCATCGCCAAAAAAGCCGAGCAACGCAGCTGCGGCGGTGACGAGCATAACCGTCCAGCCGATGCGTTGAACGCGCCAGCTCGCAGCCTGGAATCCCATGTCATCAGCAATCTCGATACTGCCACTCTTCTCAGGCTCAGGCATCGAGGGCCTCGAGGTATTTGATGCCGGACCCTGTGTTGAAAAGGACCACTATGTCGGCCGGCGTAACCGCCCCGGTTGCAAGAAGCCGGCGAAGTGCCGGTAGGCAGGCGCCGCCTTCCGGAGCCGCAAGCACACCTTCGAGCCTGCCGATCTCGCTGACACCATCGACGAGCTCAGCATCGGTTACCGCGATCGCAGTCCCACCCGATGCGCGAATCGCGTCGAGAATCAGGAAATCGCCAATTGCCTTGGGCACTCGCAGGCCCGATGCAACAGTCGCCGCATCAGGAAACATCTCGGCGTGACGGGATCCCGATTCGAACGCGCGGACGATCGGCGCACAACCTGACGATTGCACTGAGACCATTCGCGGCCTCTTCGAGCTGATCCATCCCATCTGCTCCATCTCATCGAATGCCTTCCACATTCCGATGAGTCCTGTTCCCCCACCAGTCGGATACACGATCACATCAGGAAGCGTCCAATCGAAGAACTCGGCCAGCTCGTACCCGAGCGTTTTCTTGCCTTCGACGCGATAGGGCTCCTTTAGCGTCGAGACATCGAACCACCCTTCTTCCTCTTTTCTCCTTGCCACTTCGGCGCCACAGTCCGTGATCAGCCCGTCGATGAGTGTCACGTGGGCGCCCAGCCGCACGCACTCAACGATGTTTGCGCGCGGCGTGTCCCGCGGCATGAAGATGTGCGCTTCAAGGCCCGCCTTCGCGGCATACGCTGCCAGTGCGCCGCCAGCGTTTCCCGCCGACGGCACCGCGAGCCTCGTGACTCCGAGCTCCCTGGCCATTGAAACAGCGGCCGACATGCCACGCGCCTTGAAGCTCTGCGTTGGATTGACCGACTCTTCCTTCAAGTACAGATGCGACAATCCCAGCACCTCACCAAGCCGCGCCGCGTGAAGTGTCGGAGTCCAGCCTTCGCCAAGAGAAACGATGTTTTTGTCGTCTGCAACCGGGAGAAGCTCGCGATAGCGCCACATCCCCACGCGTCGTGAACCGAGCGCATGACGATCGATGCCGGTGGCCGCGCTGGCCAGATCGTAGCGCACGAGCAATGGCTTGCCGCAGTCGATGCACAGGTTCCAGAGCTGGCCCGCGTCGTACTGTTTCGAGCAGGCGGCGCACTCCAGATGAGTTACGTATGACAGTCGATTCTCCCGTGAAGCCATTGTCGGCGGTGACGCCGATATTCGTCGAGCGCTAAGTTAACGCGCCTCATGCTTAACGTAGTCGCCCCCGGACAAACCGCGCACCGAGCAGGATCTTGCTGGCATCCCTGAGACTCGTCCTCGCGATGAGCGCGATTGCGCTGATCACGCTGTGGCTGGATTCACGCGCGCGCAAGTGACTTACATGTTTCCGTCGTTCCCCACCGCGACTGGGTTGCCATGCTGACGGGTCACGTTGCCATAGCGATGGGCGCTCACGGGCTTCGCAGCAGCATCCCGCTGTGGCTCCTCGTTCTCGCAAGCCAGCTTCCGGACTGGGCGGATGCTGCGTTCTGCACGGCAGGTGTGAGGTCTGCGGTGCCTGGAGCATACTCGCACGGCTTCGTGCCGATCGGGGTGCTTGCTGCCACCGCCGGTATCGCCTGGTTCGTAAAATCCAGGAGTGCTGCCGGAAGTTTGATTGTTGCTGCCGTGGTGATCACCCACGCCCTGGGCGACTTCGTTACCGGCATGAAACCGACGTGGCCAGGTGGCCCCATGATCGGATTCCAGCTGTACTCAAAACCGATGCTGGACTTTCTGTTCGAGAGCGCGGTGATCGCTGCCGGCTGGCTTATCTATCGACGATCATTTCCCTCGGAAAGACGCCACTCACGCTATGTGTTGCTGCTCATCTTAACACTGCTTTTGATTCAGGGCGCAGCCGACATCATACTTACAATGTCGCCGGGCCTGAAGAAATGCTGAGCGATTCGTTGATTGACCAGACAAGACCTTCAACACCAGGTACATGACAGATAATTCGGCGATTCCATCGCGTGCTGACGCGCTTGCGATCATGCACGAGCATACGGCGAGTGACTCGCTCCGGAAGCACATGCTTTCAGTCGAAGCAGCGATGCGGGCTTACGCTGAACGGTTCGGTGAGGATGTCGAGCGCTGGGGCATCGCCGGGCTCGTCCACGATTTCGATTATGAGAAATTCCCGAATGCGGCTCATTCGCCGACCGAGGAACATCCCGCTGAGGGGGTGAGGATCCTGCGCGGCCGCGGTTATCCGGAGGACATCCTCGAAGCCATACTCGGCCACGCCAGCTACAGCGGAGTGCCGCGGGACTCGAGAATGGCTAAGAGTTTATTCGCAGTCGATGAGCTGACCGGTCTGATCACCGCGACGGCGCTTGTGCGTCCGACACGCAACCTGCATGAGGTAGAGGCCAGATCCGTTCGGAAAAAGATGAAGGACAAGGCTTTCGCGCGTGGAGTCAACCGTGACGATGTCATCAACGGCGCCGCAGACCTTGGCGTCGATCTCGATGAGCACATCACCTTCGTCATTGCCGCGATGCAGGGCGTCGCTGACGATCTCGGCCTGGCAGGTTCCTGACTGCAGGCCGGGATCGAGCCCGTCAATCCATCACGAATTCGCGACGGAACGCGACGTCGAACGAGAAGGACTTTGGTTTCGTCTTCGCTTCCATGACGCCCGCAATCCGCTCGAGGCGAGCGGGTATGCCCATGATTTTTTCCTGCGCCTTGCGACCCGCATCGTTGAGCCCGTCGAGCGTGTCGATGGCCCAGAACCTGATCTGCTCCTCGACGATCTTGAGATAGTCCCGCGGTCCGTAAATACCCGCGCGCCGGACGACATCGGCAAGCTCGCGGAAGTGGGGCATGCTCACACCGGGCATGTCGATCGCAGGCATTACCTTTGCCGCCGACTCGAGTGCCTGGTTCGGATCGCGCTGCAGCACCTCCTTGAACACCTGGCGATAGAACGTGTAATGCCGCGCCTCTTCCTTGGCGACATTCGCCAGCACTTCCCCGATCAGCGGCTCATGCTCCGACGCCAGCTTGCCGGTATTGGCGTGTGATATCTGCGTAGCGCGTTCCTGTAATGACGTATAGACGAACACGCGGTACGGATCGCGGTCCCAGTCAGGAGCGAAGCCTGAGCGCAGGTAGTCGAACTGCATCTTTTCAACTACCAGCCGGTCGAAGACCTGGGCATCACGGGTATAGTCGTGAAGAATCAGCCCGTGCCTGTCCTCTTCGGCAGTCCACAGGTTGGTCCAGTGCTGCCAGTGACTCTCGTTGCCGAGATAGACGGCGAGGATCCTGTGAAAATGTGGGAGCCCTTCTTCGGTCAGCAGATTGAGGGCAAGCGCCACGCGCGCCGGCGCCGAAATTCCCTCAGCTCGCTTGCGCAGGTCGCGGATATGGTGATCCGGGTCGGTGTCGCGCGGAGGATCGAGTATCTCACTCGGAAACCAAAGCACTCGCTTCGCCTCGTGAGCCTTCATCAGGTCGGCGACAACGTCCTCGAGGTCTGCCAGCACCTCGATCTTCGAGAGCATTTCTTCGTCGGCGGTGTTTACTGTCACGTCCTGTCAGTGCTTGAGTTAATCGGTCGAGCCCGCGGTGTATGGCCGCGCACTTAAGATACCATTCGAGCCGGAAATTGCATTAACCGCGCCGGAATTCAGCGGCGCGTCAACCGCAGCCGCAGCCAGCACTTACACAATAGGCGCGCACTCGGCTGCGCGTCCTGTCACTTCCTCCATCGTCCGGTCGATCTGGCGACGATGCCGTTCTTCATGCTGCGCCACGAACAGCGCCCACTGGTACATATCCAGCTCTCCGATCGCCTGATGAGACCGCTTTACAAGGCTGAGGTCGATGTCGTTTGACCCTTCGAGTGCGGCGCGCAGGCGATTCCGGGCAAACATGAGTGCCTCGAGCGAAGCCTCGATCGGGATATCATCCCCTGGCGCAACGATCTCCGGGGAAATTCGCTTCGTTCCGGATTCGATGATCCGGTACTTATCGAGGCTGGCAGTCAGCGACTCGTCTGACTGAGGCGTGCCAATTCCGTGCGTTCTGGCCCACTGCACCGACTTCTCCATCATCACCGCGACGCCCGTTTCGACTTTCACCAGGTGTGACAGCGTTTCCGCGGCAGACCACGCGCCATCGTGTGGCCTTATTGCAGAAAAGGCAGGGTTTACCTGCGCCGCAGTCTCGATGAGACGAGCCCTCATTTCATCCATATAGTCGAGCAGCTCAGCAAGCCGCGGGCGTATCTCACTCATCGAGGCGCTCCATGATCGCCAGCAGCTCGGACACCACGGTCTCTCCGCGGTCCCGCGCATACCAGGTTCTTATATGACGATACCTGTCGGGCTTCGGGAGTGCGAGCCCTTCAGACATCACCCAGTCCTGCAACGGCGACGGGCGTGGTCCCCACCACCCCCGTTCAACGAAATCGATGTCATAGACGATCACGATGGGGATCGAGCGCGACGTCCCTGTCAGATGTGCATCCATCAGATCCCGGTTCGCTTCCCTGCCGAGAATCCGCATATCGATAGTTGGACAGCATTCTTCGAGTCGCGCGATGTACGGAAGCAGGTTCACCGAGTCTCCACACCAGTCTTCGTTGACGACCAGAAGATGCCAATGGCCCGAGAGCATTGACGCGCGCTCCTCAGCAGCCGCACTCAGCTTGGCGCGCTTGTATATCGCATTCCACAACTCACTGTTGTCCTTGGGACGCGCAAGCAGATCAGTGAATGCCGATCCGGCGAAGAACCTTTCACGAATATCCGGGGTCGTGTCGTCCAGTGCCCCGGCACGCGACAAATCATCCACGCAGCATGTCCACATGCCAGATGTCGTCTTCGGTGTAGGGGTCTGTCACGCGCCTGAATCCGTGACCTTCGTAGAAACGCTCGAGGTACATCTGAGCCGCGATTCTGATCTCGCTGCCCCAGCCCGCGTGTTCGACGCGCTCGATGGCCTTGTGCATCAGCGCACGCCCCAGTCCTGAGCCGCGGACATCGGGGTGCGTGATGACGCGCCCGACGGACGGTTCGGCGTATCGAGCGCGGGGAGGAAGAAGTCTGGCGTACGCGACGAGCATTCGCCTTCCGTCTACCGTTTGCCAGCCAAGCAGATGCTCAGCGATACGGTCGATGCCGTCCGCATCCAGATACACGCAGTTCTGCTCGACCACGAACACGATCTGCCTCAGCTGCATTGCTGCGTAGAGGTCGGCGGGAGTGAGCTCGTTGAACGGGGTGCACTGCCAGGCAATTTCCCGGTCGGCAGTAGTGGTCTCTGGCATCATGGATATCATCATCGGGTAAGCCGCAATATACGAAGCGATGGCACGCTGGCGCCTGCCCGTGGTCGAGTCGTAAGATTGCCCTATGAACCTTACCCGATGGACGACGCTTTTCGCCGGCCTGAGCTTGGCATGCGCTCCGGCAACCGGCGTGCGGGTCTCGACGTCCGTTGCCGGCGGCCCGATGGTGCACGAAGCGATAGATCCGACTATCGGCCTGCGTCATGACCCAATACTCGGCGCGATGCTGGGCGAGATCTCGCCGGCGGGGATAAGAAGTGTCGATTCGGTACTCGTATCGTTTGGTACGCGCCACACGATGTCCGACACCGCCAGCGCCACGCGAGGCATCGGCGCCGCGAGGCGGTTCATCCATCGGCGGCTGAGCGAATACTCGCGTGCCTGCGACGGTTGCCTGAGAGTGGAATTCGACGCAGCGGAGATCGAGGTCACTCGCCATCCCGGGAAACCGAAGGCGAACATCGTGAACGTTCTGGCCTGGCTGCCTGGCCGTGACACGTCGAATGTGATAGTCATCGGAGGCCACTACGATTCGTGCGTATGCAACGTCGATCGCTGGGACTTTACGTCAGACGCGCCCGGCGCTGATGATGACGGCTCGGGCACCGCCGCCGTCATGGAGATGGCGCGTGTGTTTTCGCTGCGACACCCGCGCGGTCTCGAATCGACTATCATCTTCGCGCTTTATGCAGGTGAGGAGCAGGGGCTCCTCGGGTCGACACACCTTGCGGCGCGATTGCATGCTGCCGGTTATCACGTGGCGGCAGTTGCGACCAACGATATCGTCGGGAACGTCACCGCTGACGACGGACGGGTCGATTCAACGAGCGTGCGTGTATTTGCTGCCGATCCCGACAACGGCCCGAGCCGTGAGCTTGCCAGGTACGCGTGGGCGACGAGCCTGCTCTACATGCCAGACTTCGCTGTCGTTCCCGTTTTCAGGCTCGATCGCATTTCGCGAGGCGGTGATCATGCGCCGTTCCATGCATTGAGGGATCCGGCGATCCGCTTTACCGAACGACTCGAGAACTACAAGCGCCAGCATCTGCCGGCAGATCTTCTCGCTGACGTGAACTTCAACTATGTCGCGAAGGTCGCACGACTGAACACAGCTGTGTTCGGCTCGCTTGCGTCGGCGCCATCGCGTCCCGACAGCGTTTCAGCGCGACGCGACCTTTCATCCGGCGGCCAGAAGTGGAGTGTCTCGTGGAAGCCTGTCGAGGGAGCAGTCTCATATGAAATTCTCCTTCGCCGCACTACCTCGCCGACGTACGAACGACTGATCCGCGTTACATCGGGTACCTCATACCTTCTCAGCGAGCAGCTCGATGATCTGTGGGCCGGCGTCAGGTCGGTCGGAGCAAACGGACACCGCTCGCTCACCGTGTCCGCTCCTCCTCCGTCGTTCGTCACTCGCTAAGGCTACCGTCTCGTGGCCCTGGCTGCCCGAGCCTGAGCGACGATCGCCTTCACGTCTGCGAGCATCTGCACTGCGTCGTACGGAATGCCATCCTTGATTGTCCACTTCACGCCGCCTGTATGCACAGCCTGGCCGTCGACTATCTGCTCGACACCCGTCGGATATAGCACCTTCAGGTTCTCGAGCGGGTTGCCATCCACGACGATCAGGTCCGCTGTGTAACCAACTTTTACGCGACCAAGCCTCGACTCTTCGCCCAGTATTCTTGCGTTGTTGGAGGTCGCATGCTGGATGACCTTGATGGGACTGAAGCCTGCTTCCTGATGGAGCTCCATCTCGCGCACCAGGCCGAATCCGTACATCTGATAGATGAATCCTGCATCGTCGCCAACGCCTATGATCCCACCGCGACGGCCAAAGCCGCGAAGTGCATTCATCCAGATCCGGTAGTTCTCCTTCCAGAAGGCCTCGTCAGTCGAGGTCCAGCCAAGGAAATATGATCCGTGATTCTTCGGATTTGGACGAAAGTATTCCTCGAGCGTCGGATGGAGATAGTCAGCGAACCAGGGTTGCCCCTGCGCTCGCTGCAGGTCGCGGCTCGCCTCGTAGATATCGAGTGTCGGTACCCACGCGACCTTTGCCGCGACGAGACTGTCGAGCACGGTTTCAAGTTTTTTCGGGTCGGCTTCACGCCAGAGCCTGCCCGCGTATCGGAAGCGGTCGACTTCATTGTTGTAGTTGTAGCCCGCCGGGAAGCCCTGCACGCCATCTTCGAGCGCCGCATCCGGAACGCCGTACCAGTGCTCGATGCTCGTCGTACCCAGCCTGATATCATCCCATGCGTTGGTCTCTTCGACACCCGCGTGATGGGCGACACGGAGTCCGGCTTTGCGTGCCTCGTCGAGCAATGCGGTCATTATGTCGCGGTCGATGCCGACGCTCTTGATGCCATCAACGCCCATCCGCTTGAGCTCACGCACGCGCTCCCGCGCAGCTTCAGGTGAAAGCGGCTCGGGTGACGCGCCAAAGCGGGCATAGACGAACACGCGTGGTGACGCGACTTCGCCACGCGCGCTGGCACCCCGGAGATCGAGAATTTTCTGCGTGTTCGGCGCGCCGACCTCGCGGACGCTCGTGATGCCGGATGCGAGCCAAAGCTTGAGCGTGTAGTCAACCGGCTGCGGTACACCGCCGCGTTCGTCCTGAACGTGAGCATGTGCGTTGATGAGTCCTGGCAACACGTACTTGCCCGTAGCGTCGATGACCGTCGCAGCAGTCGGCCGCTTGGCGCGACCTTCAGCGAGCGCAACCGGATCGAGCCACGCGATCTCAACGATCCTGTTGCCACGAACGAGAATATCAGCGGGACCGGATGCGGGAGTACCTGCCCCATCGACAATCGTGGCATTGCGAATGACCAGTGACTCGGAGCGGATACCTGACTGCGGTGCCTGCGCTGCGGCGGAGGAAACTAGGAGTAGCGTGAGTGCTGCCGCTCGGATCAAGCAAGGCTCCGGAATGAGGGGTAGAGAAAAGTATCATTCCTGGCGGTGCCTATCGTGCCCTGGGCATCCTCTGGCATTTGACTCGTGACCGTCGACTCCTCGGACTGTGGTCTCCAGTCTATGCTTCACCTCGGTATGTGGTTTTGACTAATGCCTCACCAACTGTGCCACGGTTGCCCCAGGTCTGTGATTGCCGGTCGTCAGTCTTGAGTCAAACGGTCACCAGACTTCAGTCAGAACCAAATACTGAAGTGGGGCATAGACTGGAGTCCACAGTCCGAGGAGTCGATAGTCACGAGTCGAAATGCGAAGCATCGGGGCAGATGTGACTTGCGCCAGCTTTGAGCTGGCGCAAGGTAACAGTGAATGTTCGCAGGCCGAGATCGCGCGCTACTACCGGCTCAACCTGAACACGAATGCCTGCTGAACTACCTGCGATACGTTCGTGCTGCCGATCTGCGCAGGACGGAAACGCATTTTTGAAAGTGCCGACCTTACTGCGGCTGTGAAAGCCGAGTTTGACGACTCCAGCACCTTGAACGACGCCACTTCGACACGCCCGTTCTCATTCACGACGAACTGGGCCAGCACCTGGCCCTCGGCGCCTGAGGACCGCATGCCGTCAGGGTACTGGACGGTTGTACCGGAAATCGGGCTCACTGCACGCTCGACTTCGAACTCCGCGTAATTCCTGTCGGTGTCGATCGATGAACCCGCACCCGCGCCCTCCTTCGTGCCACTTGACCCGGCCTCGCCTGTCGAGCTTCCACCACGCTCGCCCTTGCCGGAAAAATCAGCTTCATTGGTAACCTTTGCCGACAGGTCAATCGCCGGAATAGTCGTCGGAATGTTCACGGGCGCCTCGAGCACCTTGAAGCCTTTCGGCGGGGCGATCTCGGCCTTTGGCGCGACTGGCAACGCGGCTGGCGGTTTTGGCGCAGCCTTCGGCTTCGGCGCCTCCTTGGGCGGTGCCGGCTCTGCCTTCTTCACTGCTGGCGGCGCTTCCACTTTCTTCGTCTTGACGAACGTGACTTTCTCCGCGCGATCTTCACGAACCTCGGGAACTCCTGCCCTGGCCGTAGCGTAGACTGCGAAGAACACAATCATCGAGTGGAGTGCGACGCTGAATATCGTGCCCCCCGCTTTGCGGTCCTTACGGGGTTTTGATTCGAGTAGGATGTTCATCATGTGAGGCTGCTCCGGTTGATTGCAACACCCCTCTACAAGGCAAACACCCTGCCAGAAGTCCTGCTGATCCACGGGAGTATTACACGCACTTGTGACTGAGAATACGTGGTTAATCGTCTCTTAATGAGGACATCATTCTCGCGATAGAGACGCGAGACAATTGCGGACTGCGGACTCGTGCGGACTGCAAACTGCGACTTGCTTCTGCGGACACGCGGGTGGCGCGTTTCTTACGGTGCATATGGCACGGGTATTCATTCTGTTCATGCAGGGATTACAAATGCTCACTGGAAAACGCTCGATCGCTTTCGCACTGATGGTCGTCACCGTTTCTGCCTGCTCAGACGTCTCGTCGCCGGGCAGCGATATCCTCGCAGGATGCGAGACACCTGGGGCCACGTCAGCAGCCATCAACAACGATCCGATTCTCTTTGTTCACGGTTACGCCGGCAACGGTGGGAACTGGCAGGACATGAAAGCAAGGTTTCTCGCCGACGGGTGGCGGCCGAACGAGTTATATGCCTGCAACTACAGCTTCACTGCATCGAACGCTGTCAGCGCAGGCGAAATCGGTGCACAGGTGGACGAGATCATCAGGCAAACGGGAGCGGAGAGAGTCGACATCGTCACGTTCTCAATGGGCAGCGTGTCTTCGCGTTACTACCTGAAGAACCTTGGGGGCTCCACGAAAATCGATGCGTGGGTCTCGCTTGCCGGACCGAACCACGGGACTGACGCAGTAGAAATCAACAACTGTGCGTTCACGCCATGCCGCGAGATTGCCCCCGGATCGCAGTTCATCAACGAACTGAACTCAGGTGACGAGACGCCGGGGCTCGTGCGCTACGCCACGTGGCGATCACCGTGCGACACGACTATCAATCCCGATGAGAGCGTGGTTCTGTTCGGCGCTACGAACAACACAACGGCGTGCATCCCGCATCTGGCGATGCTGACCGACCCGGTGGTGTACTCGCAGGTGAGATCATTCGTGGACTGACTCTTCTGCGACTACGGAGCGAGGACTGTGCGGATCCAGGACTCACTACCATCGACGATCGACGACTTATTGAGGATCACGAACGAGGACTGTCCCCGGTTTTGGTCGGCAATCCGTAATAAGTCGTCGATCGTCGATGGTGGTGAGTCCTGGATCCGCACAGTTCTCAATCCTCGATCGCTATAGTCCGAAGGAGAACCCCAGCGACGCATACGTTCGCGCGACATCCGGCTGATCGTTTTCCGGGAAGATGTTGTAGGTCTCGATATTCCCACCGCTCACGCGACCAACCTCGCCCACGATTCGCAGCACGCCCGAGGTGATCCACACTGAGCCGAAGAGGTTGCGACGCGTCAGCTTCTGGCTTAGGTCGATCGGGCCGCCTGTTCCACCCGATGTTGCCGCACGAGGCGCTACCGTGACTGTGATCGTTCCGTTGGAGTTGTAAGTGTCCCGGCCGTAACCGACTCCAAGTCCCAGAAATCCAACACTCTTGCCAGCGACCGCACGCCACGATTTGGATCTCACCCGCACCTCCTCGAGCAACAGCTCATCGTCCCCTGAAGTGCCGGTGATATTCACGCGCGGCAGCTCGCGAGTCAGATAACTCACTGAAACACCGG
The DNA here is from genome assembly GCA_043753365.1 of Gemmatimonadaceae bacterium. Taxonomy (GTDB): domain Bacteria; phylum Gemmatimonadota; class Gemmatimonadetes; order Gemmatimonadales; family Gemmatimonadaceae; genus UBA4720. Next base: position 17,632 of record JAYUWU010000198.1, read on the forward strand.
GGGACGTCGCTGATTCGCCGATGATCCCGAGCTTTCCCCCAAATCCAAACTTGTAAGACCCCGACGGAAGACTCACGTCGATCGACTCGTTGTTGTACTCGGGTATGTATGCAGCGCTCAATAGCAGGTCGATGGCGCCGAAACCCGCGGGAGTTCCGGGATAAACCCCTACCGCCACGTCAGCCGTAACGAACCCGATTGGCTGGGTATCGACGGAATATCCCCGTTCGCGTTGAGCTCCATCTGCGCTGGGTATGTTTTTGTCCACCTCTGGCAAAGATCCATAAATCGCATTCGCCCTGAGACCGATCGAGAACCTTCCGATCTTTCCGAACGCCCCGCTGACACCCTGAGTCGGGTTCCCACCGGCGAGGACTGCACCGAGCTGTGGCGCCATGTACTTGAACAGGTCGATTGCCTTCTGGCAGGCGTCCTGCGCGATCATCGTGTTGTCGGGATCTCCATCGCCGTCGACGGTGCCCGGCGGGCACTGCGGATCGATCTCCTGGGCGGCGATCGGAGAAACCGACGCAAAAACTGCGGCGGCGATGAGATATCGAATTTTCATAGGAGGCTGCGGTTGAGCGTGTGCTGATTCGACGCGTGAGAATCGGGTTCGTCACCTGAAAACAATACGCTGTACCGCCCGTTCGGTACCGCATGCGAGGTATCTCACCCGTCTTCAACTCAAAGGGCGAAATCCTCGGGATGCTTCGCGACGGCTCCGCGAAAGTGTTCCTTGATCTGCACGAAGTCGGACTCAATGTCACCGGTCGTTCGGAATGGTGGATGGATGGCGATTACCCTCCGACCGAAGTCGAAAGCGATCGGCACAATCGGAACCGAAGCTCCGTGAGCTGTGTGGTAGAAGCCGGTCTTCCATCTCGGGACAAGTTTGCGTGTCCCCTCGGGAGCGATCACGAGAATCAGCTTTTCGGCATCGTTGAAAGCCGCAATCGACTCCGCAACCCGATCGCGGCTGATCGAGCGCTCGACGGGAATACCACCGAGCCAGCGCATGAATATTCCCCATGGCCACTTGAAGATCGTGTGCTTGCCGAGGAATGAAACACGGAATCCAAGCGAGAACAGCGCGATTACACCGAGCGGAAAATCCCAGTTCGAAGTGTGCGGGGCGACGATGATGACGAATTTCGGCTCGTCGGGCAGTGCTCCTTCGAACTTCCAGCCGGTGACAGTCATTGCTGCGCGCCCGAGAAAGCGCGATAGCGCGTTCCCCCGTCTGGGAACAGAAGGACCCAGCGGGGGAACGTTCACTTAGCGGCGTCGATCTCGCCGGTTCAACAGGGAGCAGGCCGCATTGAACGCTTTGGAGGCATCGGTTCCAGTCTTCACGCGATCCCACGTCATATACTGGATGTCGCGCGGATTAGGCTGGGAGCCCTCGCGTACCACGGCGCCGTTCGCGGAATAGAAAGACTCAGTGAGCCTTTTCACACGGACCGGCGTGCAGCGAATGAGCGCGGTCTGAGTCATCGACATATACGGGCGCCGGCTTTCCAGCGCGTGAAGCTTTGCGTAATCCCAGCGCGTGCGCGTCATGTAGGAACCGTCAGCGTTCCGCTTCGCATTAGCCGTATCGAGAGCGACCGCAACTGTCGCATCGCGAAAAATCGTCGGCCATGGAGCTTGTGCGTCGACGGCCGAAGCGCCGAGAACGAACGCGCCAGTCGTCAGCAATAAGACAGCCTTCATTGGATAATCTCCGTCAGTTCTTTCCGGTCTCAGCCAACCGGGAGCGTGAAGTTGAACTGGGCACCGCTGCCGGGCGGACTCTCTACCCAGATACGGCCCCCATGTGCTTCCACGATTCCTTTTGCAATCGACAGTCCAAGACCTGCTCCGAGCTTGGCGGTTGACTTGGCTTGCCAGTACCTGTCGAATACATGCTCGAGGTGCTCTGGCGGAATGCCCGGGCCCGAGTCGGCAACGGTAAACCGCACCTCGTCGTTGGTGTCATGGCATGCAAGGAGTCTGATCTGCCCGCCTTTCGGCGTGAACTTGATTGCGTTGCCAATGAGGTTCGCAAAGACCTGGAGCACCCGCTCGCGATCTGACGCGACAGTGAGGGCTGACTCCGGCGGTTCGCACAGGACGGCGAGCTGGGATGCCGACGCAAGCGGAGTGGCCGATTCAGCCGCCTCACTCATGAGCGACTTCACGTCAACGGGCACTGGCTCGACAGCAAGTCCACCAGCCTGAATTCGAGCGACGTCGAGCAGATCCTGAATGAGACGGTTCGCGCGAGTCGCGGAACGCTGTATGACCTCGAGCTGCCGTCGTGCCTGCGTGCGCCTGTCGTTGGCAGGGGCAATGTCGAGGAGAAACGACGCGGCCATGTGAATCGTGTGAATCGGATTGCGAAGATCGTGCGATACGATCGCGACAAGATCGTCTCTCGCACGCGTCGCGTCCTGCGCAGCACGGAAGAGCCGCGCATTCTCGAGCGCCACAGATGCAAGCTGCGCGAGCTGTGTGAGAATTGCCTCGTCTGATTCGTCGAACTCAGCGCCGCCCTTCTTGTCCCATAGCTGCAAGGTCCCAAGCTTGCGGCCATCGCGGCCGTTCAGGTCGGCCATGATTGTGTTGGGGACCTTGAAACCGGGTATCGGCGGCAGCTGCGCGTCGGGATTCGCCGCAAGGAGCGCCAGTATTTCGGGCGTTATTCCCGGCATCTCATCTCTCGTCGCATCCGCCCAGGACGTGAGCTCCTGCTCCTCGTCCTGCGGAGCGGATGCGCGCCACATCGCCTGCTGTCCGTCGAGACTACCCGCCCCTGGCTGCGCGTCAACGGTAAGGCGAGTTTCGGCATAACGCGCCGTGAGGATGCGCCGCGCGTTTTCCGTTGTCGACTGGAGCATTGCGTCGACGGCAAGCGTCGCGTTGATCTCGAGCGCTGCCTGCGCAACAGCGCGAAGCTGGATCGCGTAACGGCGAAGCTCGACGTCCGCCTTTCCGGCTTCGATTTCAGCCTGGTGCACGCGCAGCACTCCGCGAAGACTCAGCGAGAGCCGCTCCGCCGTCAGAGAGCTTTTCGGAATGTAGTCGGCAGCCCCGGCCTTCATCAGCTCCACTGCAGTCTGCTCGTCGCCGAAACCGGTGAGCATGATGAACGGCACGAGCACGCCTTTTTCCCGCGCGCGGCGAACTACCTCGAGCCCGTCGTTGCCGGGCATTCGATAATCGAGGAGCGTGCAGTCGAACGCCGACTTCTCGAGCAACGCAAGCGCGGTCTCGGCGTCCTCAGCCTCGGTGACTGTCACGTCGAGCCCGGTTGCCTTGAGCGCACGCTTGACCGCCATGCGGTCTACATCGTCGTCGTCGACGACCAGAATATTCAAGCCTTGCTCCGCCATTCGATCAGGGCATCTCCACCAGCGACCAGTACTTGTTGAGCGCCGTCATTCGCTCACAGAAATTGCTGAACGTCACCGGCTTTAGAAGGTATCCCGCTACGTTGAGGTTGTACGCATCGATCTTGTCCTGATCGTCATTGGACGTAGTCAGGACAACTACCGGTGTTGCCGCGAGATCGGGATCCCCCCGCAATGCCTGGAGAAACTCGATTCCATTCATCTTGGGCATGTTGAGATCGAGCAGGATGAGCCGCCGCTCACGGGGCACAGTCCCGTTTCGCAGGATTTCCAGCGCCTCGAGCCCGTTGCCTGCCACGAAGAGAGGATTCGAGACGTTATTGCGCTCGAACGCACGGCGAACGTTCATGACGTCCACCTCGTCATCCTCGACCAGCAGGAGGTTCAGCACCCTGTCGGACATTTTCGTCATAACCCCGCGATCTCCGTCTTTGGCCAGAGGAATTTGAAGCGCGCGCCGATACCCACGTCGGACTCCAACCACACCCGGCCACCCTTCGCCTCGACGATCTTCTGGACCACCGACAAGCCGATGCCCGTCCCTTCCACTTTGTCTCGCGCTTCCAGCGTCTGGAATATGCCAAATATGCGCTCGTGATACTGCGGGGCGATCCCCTGCCCGTTATCACGGACCGAAAACTCGACGAAAGGCCCGGCATCAGTCCACGCGATCTCGATCAATGGATCTTCCTTCCCGGCATGCTTGATGGCATTTCCAAGCAGGTTCATGAGCACCTGCTGAAGCGGAATCTTCTCGGCACGAATGACCGGCATCGTTTCGGGAATCGTTATCTTCATCTTCGCTGGGGGCGCGATTAATTCCAGCACCTCTCGAACAAGCGCTCCAGTATCGATCTCTTCGGGCCTGGCCTTCGCCCGTCCAGCCCGCGAGTACTGAAGAATTCCGTCGATTAGCGCTTCCATCCTGTGGACCCGGCCCCGCAGCATTTCCATCTGGCCCTTGTTTTCACCGCCGAGCTTCTCTCCGAGATCCTCTTCGATCCACTGCGAAAGGTTGGCGATTCCCCGCAGCGGCGCCTTGAGATCGTGAGACGCAACATACGCAAACTGGTCGAGCTCCTGATTGCTGCGCGCCAGAGCCTTGATCAACTGCTCACGCTCCGCCTCTGACTGCTTACGCGCCGTGATATCACGCAGGACTCCCGTGAATATCGGCTTGCCGTCAACGTCGCCTCGCGTGATCGTGAGCTCGGACAGAAACTCGCTGCCGTCCTTCCTGATCGCCGGGAGCTCGAGTCTCTTGCCGATAACATGTGCCTCCCCGGTTTCGGTGTAACGGCGAAGCCCCGCCACGTGCGCCTCCCGGAACCTCTCGGGAACGACAAGCTCCGCAAGCATCCGGCCGACTGCCTCTTCGCGAGTATAATGAAAGGCTTCGACAGCCGCGGGGTTGAACTCCGTAACGCGCCCGTCGGAGTCCATGGTAATGATGGAGTCCAGCGTCGAGCGCAGCACCGCTGCCTTCCTCTCTTCACTCTCTGCCAGCGCGCGCTGCGCGCGCTGCCGTTCCGTCACGTCTGCGAAAGCGACGACCGCTCCCTTCAGATCGCTTCCCTCCACAATCGGCGACGTCGAATATTCGACGGCGAGCGCTGTTCCGTCTTTCTTCCAGAACACCTCATTCTCGGAGGCGCTCACACCGCCCTGACGAAACGCTTTGTAGATCGGACAATCTTCGAGGGGATACGGCGACCCGTCCGCTCGCTGATGGTGCACCTTCGCGTGCATTTCGCGCCCAATCAGCTCTTCGGCGTCATACCCGAGCATTCGAGCACCAGCGCGGTTGATGAAGGTGCACAATCCCGCAGCGTCCATTCCATAGAAGCCAGCTTCCGTCGAATCGAGCAGCGCACTCATCTGACGCGCGACGCGCGACTGCTCCTTTTCCGCTGACTGGGTCTTGAGAAGAGCATCCTCCAGAACTTTTGCCTGTTTCTTCAACTGCCGCGTCTGCTTCTCGATCATGCCACGCTGGTGCTCGCGCTCGATGACGTCACGCCGGATCGACCTGTTGATCAGCAGCGAAAGCAGGAAAGCGAGCGACGCCCCGACAAGAATCACCAGCGATGCCCCACGCTGATCGCGTTTCTGCCTCGCGGATCGCGCCTCGAGTATCAGGTCTTCTTCAGCCTCCATCGCCGCCGTCAGTGCCCTGGCATGATCCATCACCATCCGGCCCTGACCGGTTTTTATCATATCGCTGGCGAGCTGAAACCCGACGCTGTCACGGAACCTGATGATCTGCTGATTGAGCTCGATCTGCTGTCGCGCAACGCTCTCGAGTGTGTCGAGGCGCTTCCATTGTGACTCGTGATCGCTCATCAGCGACCTCAGCCGTGCTACGGACGCTGGTACCGCCTGACGCGCCTGCTCAAACGGACGGAGGAAGCTCGAGTCGCCGGTCAGCGCATAGCCTCGAGCCGACGTTTCAGTATCGGCAAGCCCGCCGAGCAGCTTCTGCTGCTCGAGAAGTACTTCGTTGGTGTGGGACACCTCCTCTGACGATTTCGTCGCCCGCTGAACTGCCCACCAGGAGATGGCACCAACCGCGAGGACAAGCACCGCCGTCATTAACCCGGCGGCGATCTTAGAGCGGAGATTGAGCATCAGTGAGTCCGGCATCCGGGGGGAGAATCTACCGCCACATTGCAGTCGCGGCAGCGGTGGGATGTTATGCCGTCAGCTGCCCGATGGTCGCGCCGGCCTGCGCGCGGCGACGTATGAAAACGGCCTTACCTCCGCCGTCCCTTCCACGGTCTTGCGGGCGTGGTTGAACACCTTCGTGGGATAGCGCCAGCAATCCGGCGTATTCGTGCCGCGAACACATCCATTGTATCCGAGCAACGCCTGCGGAAGAGTCTTTGACCTGCCCAGGTTTTCCGCGAGGACGGCGACGCCATGGCAGATGTTCGACTCGATATCGAACAGGTCGTTCGAGCCACAACCCCATTTCCCGGCGTGAAATGGCATCACCTGCATCAGGCCGCGCGCACCGACGAAACTGGTTGCGCGAGGGTCCAGCCAGGGATTCTCAGTGAGCAGCACCCCTACGAGGAGCGAAGATCCGACCCTCTGCCGGCGTCCTTCCTTCACGATCGCCGCAGCGATACGGTCAGCGCGCCGCGGATCTGATGTGTACTTCCCGAGTACTGACGCAACATGTGCCTCGTCGCTTCCGTCGGGAAAACGGCCAGCGCTGGTCTCACTGGAGAATTCGGCGGCCATGGGACGCTCGCGGAGAACCAGGTCAAGAATCTCGGAAATAGACGGCCGGCGGGCGACGACCAACACTGCCGGCAGCGAATCGCCAAGGACGATCCCACGCGATGCCAATTGGCCGGCAGCGATCCCCCTTTCGGGGGTGTCGCAGGCCGACAGTGCCACGCTCATGGCGCAGATGATCGCGCCCTTCAGGGCAGGCATCGCTGACTTCATCTCTTTCTTATACTAATTGGGCC
>JAYUWU010000199.1:0-8455 GCA_043753365.1 Gemmatimonadaceae bacterium
TCCGGCAAGTGATGCAACAGCGGCGCTGGCTCGCAACGCACCCGCGCGCCGTATCGCCTCGAAAGCGACGATCGGATCCTCAGATGAGATGAGCCTCACAAGCTCACCCGTGTGCGATGCCGCGAGCTTTGATCCAGCGCTCTCGAGCAACGCCCTCAACTCGGCGTTCCTGCTTTTGCCTATCCACGAAAGAACAGTTTCCAGTGCGATCGGCCTGAGCTGGCTCAGTAGCTCATGCAGGTCGGTTTGCGGTGGCCGCAACGGCGTCTCTTCAAGCGCATGAAGCAGCTGCTCGAGGGCTTCCTTGTCGCTCAGTCTGTCCACGAGCTGAGTCAGCCGCTGTCGTTCCGCGAGAAGGATGTCGGGGGTCCGTGCCGAAGTGGCCCTCGCCTCGCGTATGAGATATGCCGCGGTGCTGAACTGCGCGACTGAAAGCAGGAGCAGGAAAAGATTGTCGAGAATGCCCGCAATCTCCTCGCGCACTGTTGGATCGGATTCCATCTCATACGTGTCGAGCAGCGATGCGATTACCTGCGGCCGGAGGTCGGTTCCGAAGTCGCGGCGTATCTCGTCCTGCAGGTATTCAATCTCGCGATCGTCGAGAAAGTAGAGCGTGGAGTCGTACTCTTCCATTCGCGTAATCGAGGACGACGCCAGCGCGTGTGCTTCGTTCTCTACTTCCCCCGGCGCGACGATCTTTTCGATTGGCTCACCGCGAAGTCCCTCGAGCGAATGTCCGCCGTCGATTGCCAGCTCGATGTAACGGTATTGGAGAAGCGAGAAATCATGCTCCCATAGAAGGGTGAGGAGGTCATCGTCATCTGCCGACGCAAGCCGCGCGCGCTGCATCAGGGTGAGCAGCACGAGCAACTCACTCTCCTCGAAGCCGCGATGAAAGATGAGCTCGCGTACTCCGTCCTTGTACAACATCCACGGTATGCTGTCGGAGCTGCGCCCCGGTTCGTCGAGCACATTGTGGCCGGCCCACATCAGGCTGCTGTCGGTAACCTGGAGCACGATCGAGTCGGTTTCCTGCCATGTCCGGGAGAAATGCTCGCGCACGGTATCGATCGCGCGGGCGTGCATCGGGTTGTTCGGGAGGTAGAGTTGATGCGCCCAGAGCGCCTTGTCGAAGGCGCGCACGAGATCGACTACCAGCGCCGTGTCGAACGGTGCCTCGTCAGGTTCCAGCAGATCTGCTGGCGAAAGCTGCGTGCTCATTCGTTCAGCAGGCCCATTTCAGCGATCTGGCTCATGTCCTTGTCGCCTCTACCGCTCAGGCAGATCAGAACCGCATCGCTGCTCTCCCACCTCGCGGCGTTGTCAGCGACCCATGCGATCGCGTGAGAAGTCTCGAGCGCGGGGATGATCCCCTCGAGCCGGCTGAGCAGCGCAAAACCGCGAAGCGCATCTTCGTCGTTGACGGCCACATACTGTGCGCGCCCTGAATCCTTGAGGTGCGCGTGCTCGGGCCCGACTCCCGGGTAATCGAGCCCTGCGGAGATAGAATGCGCCGGATGTACCTGTCCTCCTTCATCCTGAAGGAGATAGCTGAGCGTGCCATGCAGCACACCGGGTCTTCCCTTGAGCAACGACGCAGAGTGTTCGCCACTCTCGAGTCCCCGGCCGGCGGCCTCGACCCCGATCAGCTCGACGTCGCTGTCCCTTTCGAATGCGTGAAAAATTCCCATCGCGTTCGATCCGCCACCGACGCATGCGACTACTGAAGCAGGCAAGCGCCCAGCGAGAGCAAGCATCTGCGCTCTCGCCTCACGCCCGATGATCGCCTGAAACTCACGGACCATTCGCGGATACGGTGCGGGACCCACGACAGACCCGATGATGTAGTAGCTGTCGCCGACGTTGGTCACCCAGTCGCGAATCGCTTCACTCGTCGCGTCCTTGAGAGTACGCGTGCCCGATGTAACCGGGATTACGCGCGCGCCCATCAGCTTCATGCGCAGGACGTTGAGCGACTGTCGCCGCATGTCCTCCTCGCCCATGTAAACTGTGCACTCGAGTCCGAAACGCGCGCACACTGTCGCCGTCGCAACACCATGCTGCCCTGCTCCCGTTTCGGCGATGATCCGCCGCTTGCCCATTCGCATTGCGAGCAGTGCCTGACCAACTGTGTTGTTGATCTTGTGCGCGCCAGTATGATTGAGGTCCTCGCGCTTGAGGAAGACCTCGCATCCTGCTTGAGCCGAGAATCGCGGAGCAGTGCTCAACGGGGACGGCCGGCCCACGTAGGTCGACAGCATCTCGTCGACCGACGCCAGAAATGCCGAATCTCCGATTGCGGCGTCAAATGCCGCATCGAGCTCGTCGAGTGCGGGAATCAGGGTCTCCGGCACATATCTTCCGCCGAAGACGCCAAAGCGATCTGTTGTTGGCGCTGTTGTCATGTTGTTTCCGTTGAGAGCGTCGAAACGCTCATACTATAGACGCGGAAGCCACCGCTTCCGCAAAAGCCTTCATGCGCGAATGGTCCTTGATGCCAGGCGATGACTCGACCCCCGAGGAGACGTCGACGATGGCCGGGGCAAGGATTCTTATGGCCTCTGCGACATTTTCAGGATTGAGCCCGCCGGCCAGCACGACGGTCGTGCGCTCGGCAAGCTTCCGCGCCAGCGGTTGCGCGGCTTCCCAGTTGAACGCGATTCCAGTGCCGCCTGACATTCCGCCCGCAACAGTGTCGAGAAGAATTGCGTCGACGAGGTCTGAAAACGCGTCGAGCTCTTCCGAGATTGCGATATCGCCCGCCTCGATCGGCAGAACGGACCACAGTTGCCCGTCAAAGCCCTCGCGAAGGCGCATCACGTCGTCAGGCGAGAAGCGGCCGTGCATCTGAATGACGTCGAGATAAGTCGCTCGCGCAGCATCGAGCACATCGCCAACCGGGCTGTGGCGAAACACTCCCACGCGTCGCATTCCCGGCGCGCCCGAGAACACATCGTTGGCCTGGGCCGGAGTGACCTGTCGCGGACTTTCTGCCAGGATGACTCCAAGATGAGTCGCGCCCAGCTCACTGGCGACAACGGCATCGGCACGCCGCGTCATTCCGCAGAACTTGATGCGAGTCATCGTGCTCTTCAGTCGCGGCCGACTTTTGCGACACCCGTCATGGCGCGGACTGCCTCAGCCGGGTCCGCCGATGCCGAGAAAGAGGATCCGATCAGCACTGCGTCAGCGCCAGCTCGTCCCGCAGCAGCTACCTGTTCGCGCGTTGCATATCCGCTCTCGGCAATTGCGATGCAATGCTGGGGAATCAGCGGAAGGATACGCTCGACAGTCGTCGAATCGATCACCAGTGTCTCGAGATTACGATTGTTGACACCAATGATGGTCGCGCCGGCGTCGAGCGCCCGGGAAAGTTCGGTTTCGTCGCGTATCTCGAACAGAATCTCGAGGCCAATGCCATCTGCAAATCGCGCAAGTGGCGCCAGCCGGCCCGGCTCGATTGCCCGGACGATCAGCAGCGCTGCGCTCGCTCCCGCCAACACTGCTTCAGCGAGCTGCGATTCAGCTACGAGGAAATCCTTTCTGAGAAGCGGCAGCCCGGTCACCGATCGCACCGATACGATGTCCGTCAGGTTTCCGCCGAAACGGTCGGGCTCCGTCAGGACGGAAACGGCGGCAGCTCCTCCGGCCGCATAGGCAATGGCCTGTCGCGCACAATCCATTGTCGGGTTAATTGCCCCCTTCGAGGGAGAGCCGCGTTTCACCTCGGCGATCACAGCGACCGTCTTGCAACGGAGCGCGGCGGCAAACGACACAGGGCGCGTTGCAACGGCGTCTCCGATCGGCGCCGCGCTCGCGCCCGCCCGCTTCCATGCAGCGGTTACGAGCTCGCCAAGGGTTCCCCCAGGCGGAATCCATGGTGCGGTACTGGTCTGGCCGCTGTGCCCCCCGTCCGATTCTTCTTGCGTTTCGGGAGTTGTTCGGCTAACGTTGGAATTCGGCAAATGTTCGGGTCTGCTCCGGCAGGAACCTCTATATGGGAAAGATATGTCGCTAACCAAGCGCCAGCGTGAGATTCTCACCTATGTGACGGATTACTCAGGCGATAACGGGTACGCACCGAGCTTCGAGGAGATCGCACACCGGTTCGGCTACAGCTCGCTTGCGACCGTTCACGAACATCTGAGCAATCTCGAAAGGAAGGGCTACATCAAGCGCGAATACAATGAAAGCCGCGCGATTGAAGTCCTGCCATCCGACATTTATCCGCGCGCGTTCCAGCTGCCACTGGCGGGCTCAGTCGCGGCAGGAATGCCGATCGAGGCCATCCAGTCCCAGGAGATGATCACCGTTCCCGAGGATTTCATCAGGAAGGGCGGCAATCACTACGTGCTCCGTGTGCGCGGAAATTCCATGATAGACGAGCAGATCCGGGACGGAGACTTCGTGATCGTGAACGAGCGGCAAAGCGCCGACAATGGCGAGATGGTGATTGCACTGATCGACGGGAATTCCGCGACGGTGAAAAAGCTCTATCGCGAGAAGGACGGCAGAATCCGCCTGCAGCCGGCGAATGAGTCAATGGCTCCGATCTACGTGCACGAAAACGACATCTCGATTCAGGGAATCGTCGTCGGCGTGTTGAGGCGCTGCTGAACCCAGCCCAGCACTTGCGCTCGCTCGCTCCCGTGAAGCCGTCTTTCCCCGGGTACCTCCGGACACTTTCTATCGCTGAGATGTCGGAACTACGCGGGGGAAAGGAGTTTTTGAAGTGCCAGGAGTTATTTAAGGGGATGCTGGAGTGTAACGGGCACGGTTCCGGGTCTCAGGGATGATTCACTTAGGGTAAAAACCAGGCCGGCATGTCACCGACTTGACGCTGTTCCGCAGTTTCCAACAAATCGGTTCGACGATGCGAGTCATAGAAAACATCGTGCGCCGCCCCGGTTGACCTTCAATAACTCCTGGGACTTCAAAAACTCCTTTCCCCATGTACCTCCAGACACTTTCTATCGCCGAGATGTCGGAACTACGCGGGGGAAGGAGTTTTTGAAGTGCCAGGAGTTATCTAAGGGGATGCTGGAGTGTAACGGGCTCGGTTCCGGGTCTCTGAGATTATTCACTTAGGGTAAAAACCAGGCCCGGCATTTCACCGCCTTGACGCTGTTCCGCAGTTTCCAACAAATCGGTTCGAGGCGAGTCATAGAAAACATCGTGCGCCGCCCCGGTTGACCTTCAATAACTCCTGGGACTTCAAAAACTCCCTTCCCCATGTACCTCCAGGCACTTGCTATCGCCGAGATGTCGGAACTACGCGGGGGAAAGGTTTTTGAAGTGCCCGAAGGTTTGAAGGGGATGCTGGTCCACCCCTTTGGTTCAGCCTGTGAAGTTCTTAGGGGGGACTCGAAGTTGCTGCGCGAAGCCGTTCGAGCGCTGCCAGTCCCGACTGTAGCTCCAGTGCGTGCCGGGCTTCGCTGACTCCATCTGCGTAAGTCTCAACGCGGCCGCTGACATAGATCGCCGCCCCCGCGTTCAGTACCACAGCGGCGCGCGCCTCTTCAGTACCACCGCCGCCAAGCACTTCCTTTATTATGCGGGCGTTGTCAGCCGGGCTTCCTCCCGCCAATCCTGACGCGTCGGTCCCGGCGAGGCCATAGTTAACAGGATCGATAGTCCACTCGGTCGTCGATCCGTCACGAATTTCGACAACACGCGTGACGCCGAGGGGCGATATCTCATCGAGTCCAGGCTCGCCGTGAACCACCATCGCGTGTACCGTCCCGAGCTCGGCCAGCGCGCCAGCCAGGATCGGAACACGGTACGAATCAGCCACACCAACGACCTGCCGCGTTGCGCCGGCGGGGTTCGCGAGCGGGCCAACGACGTTCATCACCGTTGGAATGCCGAGCTCGCGCCTGATTGGGCCAACATGACGCATCGCCGGATGCATGAGTGGTGCGTACATGAAAACGATTCCGGCGACCTCGAGCGAATGGGCCATAACTGTTACGGGTACCTCGATCGCGATACCCAATGCCTCTAGTACGTCAGCACTTCCGCATTTGGAGGTGAACGAGCGATTGCCGTGTTTGGCAATTCGAACACCCGCCCCTGCCGCGAGGAGCGCAGCCGCCGTCGATATATTGAAAGTTGGAACAGCGCCGCCGCCGGTACCGCACGTATCGACAAGCGCAGTCGGGTCGGCCGCTGGCAGATGAACCATTACCTCGCGTAGCGCGCGCACGACTCCGGCAACAATCTCCGACGACTCTCCCTTTACGCGAAGCGCGGCAAGCATCGCAGCGATCTGAACTGCGCTTGCCTCACCGCGCATGATTACCCCGAAGGCCTCCGCCGCATCGTTTGCAGTAAGGGGCTGGTGATGTGCAAGCTTCGAGATCGCGCCCTGTAGCGGCGAGGGTGGTTGAATTCCCGTCATGTACGGAAGCTCAGACTTTGGTCGTGAGCGCGGCCCGAACCTTCTCGAGCACCTCTGTAGCGTCGGAGACAGTGCCGGAGTCAAGTGCGCGCTCGACCTGATACATCATGTTGGAGTGGGTCCGCGCGACTTCCATCTGCGAGTGAAGCTCTATGTGAGCCTGCTCGAGGCGCCCGACTGCCTGAGCGACCTGGTCTTCCACCGCATGAAGGCGCTCCGACCGTCGCTGGAGCTCATCGCTGGTATCCGCGAGCAGCCTCTCCAGCTCGGCGATGCGAGCTGCGTCCCTTTCTCCCGGTGACGCACTGGCACTGCGCGCAGCCTCGAGCTCCGCTTTGAGCTGCCGGACGGCGCGGTTGTATTCGGCGTGGATATTTCGCGTGAGCTCCTCGAGTGTCCGAACTGCCTCTAATCGGGCATCGTGCTCGGCCATGCGCTCGAATGCCAGGGCAAAAAGGTCGAACGCCGGTGCAAGCCGTTCGCTTATGCGTGGTCCGAAACGGCGTCGCGGCTCGTAAAGCGCAATGAATCCTGCGAGCTCCCCGTCGAGATTCAGCCCACGCACCGAAAGGATTCCGCCCTGTTGCGGCGGAGTGACGCCGAGGAGCTTCATGTAATCGTCGGATTCGGCGCCGAAATCCGCCATTGAGCCGCCGAAATTGAGGGCGCGGCGGATCGGCGCGGGCAGGTGATCGATACCCACTGCCAGGGGCGTTCTCGATACTGTGTCCCCCGCGGGGCTCAGCCGCTCGGTGATCAGCTGGCGACGTGAGTCGCAAAGGAAGAGCGCCAGCTGCGCCATTCGCTCAATGTCGACTGTCTCATGGTGCAGGAGCGTCAACGCGGCGTCGGGGTCGCGCGCCGCGGAAAGTACCGTTGCAAGAGTAGCCAGTGTTCGAGGCGCCATTGTGTGTCTGTCAGCCCTTTGAGTAAGCGATACCGAGTTTCGCCTTCGCTACTATGAAAGTCAACGTGTTTGCCCGGTGTTCGGCGCGACGATAATTTGCGCAATGGATTCGCTGACGCTTCTGCTCGTTCTTCAATATGATGGCGCGGGCTTCGCCGGGTGGCAGCGTCAGCCCGAAACGAGAACCGTGCAGGGGGTGCTCGAGGAAGCTGTGGAGCGACTTTGCGGATCGCACATTTCTGTGATGGGTGCCGGGCGCACCGATGCCGGCGTGCATGCTCTCGGTCAGGCAGCCAGTCTCCGGGTTCCGGAGCGGTGGGCGGCACCGGAGATGATGCGCGCGCTCAACGCAGTGCTGCCGCGCGATGTTCGGGTCGCCGAGTGCCGGCCGATGAGGCCCGAGTTTCATGCGCGTTTCAGCGCCGTCTCGCGATCGTACAGGTATCTGGTCGGAACCGATGCTGACGCAGACAATCCGTTCAGATCCCGCCTCGAGCTTGCGTGGAAGCGTCCCCTCGACCGGTCTCTCCTCGAAGAGACCTCGTCCCTCATCGTCGGCAGTCACAGCTTTCGAGGGTTTGCCGTCAAGGGCACTGCGCCCGAGGGCGACGATCACAGATGCGACGTGAAGTGTGCTGCCTGGAAGGATCGCGACGGTGGACTTCTGTTCAGCATCCGCGCGAATCGGTTTTTGCATCACATGGTGCGCTTCATCGTCGGGACCATGCTCGACATTGCATCTGGCCGCCGCGAAGTCGGCGTGATGCGGCGTCTGCTCGAGTCGCACGATAATAGTGAGGTATCCCCCCCTGCGCCGCCGCACGGGTTGTATCTCGAGAGCGTAGAATATCCACCGGAACTCTACCTGGTCACAGCATGAACCTGTTCGTCGAAAGTGTTTCCATCGAGGAGATTCGGCGCCTCTTCGAGGCAGGTCTGGCAGACGGTATCGTCCTTTCCGAATCTGCATATTCCGGAAGCGGCACTCCTGATGGCCAGGAGCTGATAGCCGCCATCGCGCAGGAGTTTGCGATTCCGGTCTGCGTCGAAATCCCCGCGGTCAACGGTGACGACATGTATCGCGAGGCGCGCGAGCTGGCCAGGATATCAGACAGCATCGTGGTGCAGCTCCCGCTGATCGATGATGC
>JAYUWU010000200.1:0-3262 GCA_043753365.1 Gemmatimonadaceae bacterium
CTGGAGCGGCTGGTGACGGCAGAGGCGGTTTCGAAACACTTCAAAGGTGCGATCGACGGACCGGTCGTAAGGTTCGAGCTGCCGAACCTGAACGCGCTGAACTTTCTGCTGCACGGTGCCCTCGATGGCGGGGGCACACTTTCGCTTAAGACAGATGCGCAGGGCAAGGTATTCTCGACTGCGCTTCTGAGAATGACGATTGATGTTCCCGATGCTGAAGCTCAATCACTCGGCCTGGAGCCCTCTGCATGACCCCGATGACAATCGCAAAGCTGACACTCGCTCTTATCGCGGCGATTCTCTTCGCGCTGGGCATAAGAGAGGATTCGCCGCCGCTGCGATGGGCCGCAATTGCATTCCTTGCAATCGCCGTTCTTCTCAGATGGATCGACCGCTTTCGGGGGTCGCGATGAATCCCGTGGCGAAAGCGGAGCCTGTGCCGCAAGCAGCGTCAGCAGCGAACGCCGACACCATCGTGTATTTCGATGGGCGCTTTATCTCGAAGAGCGAAGTGCGGGTGTCTCCCGACGACCGCGGGTTCCTCCTTGGCGACGGCATCTATGAAGTCGCCGCTGCGTATGATGGAAAATTCGTGGCTCTGGATAAGCACATGGAGCGACTTCGCAGAAGTCTCGTTGAATCCCGGATTGACAGCTCCGTCGCGGATCCGCTCGAGACAGTGTTTCAGGAATTGCTCGACCGGAATGGCTTTTCAGAATCCGGGAATGTGATGGTCTATCTGCAGGTGACGCGCGGGGTTGCTCCGAGAACGCACGCGTTCCCGAAGACAGGTTGCCGGCCGACGGTGTACGCGTACGCCGCCCCGTTTTCCCCGGAAATGAGCACGCTCTCAGCCGGGATTGCCGCGATTACGCGGCCGGATATGCGCTGGTCGCGCTGTGACATCAAGGTCATTTCGCTCATCGCCAACTGCATGGCCAACCAGGAGGCGAAAGAGGCGGGCGCGTACGAAGCGATTCTCGTGCGCGACGGAATTGCGCTGGAGGGTACGCATACGAGCTTTTTCGCTGTAAAGGACGGCATCGTGAGAACCGCTCCGCTGTCCAACTTGATTCTTCCCGGCGTTACGCGGGACATCGTCATAGAGGCAGCGCTGCGCGCCGGAATAGACTTGCGGGAAGAACCGATTGCGGCGAGCGACCTCGGATCGATGGATGAAATGTTCATTACCGGAACAACGACTGAAGTCGTTCCGATCGTGAAGCTGGATGGGAAGCCTGTGGGCTCAGGCAACCCCGGTGACCTGACGATGCGGATTCTCGATTTATATCGATCGGCTGCTGGTATCTCGTAGAAGGTCAAACCCAGAGGGTGAGCGGATCTAGCCGAGCTAGCGGATCGAGCGGATGACAAGCCCCGCAGGGAGAGCGCGATCCGGGAGCGGGCTGGCTCGGATCCGATTGGAGATCGTTTGTTTTGCTCTTTATTGCAGAAAGGCAAAACATTTTTGCAAAAGTTGCGCGTCTACGTCGAAGCAAAATCCGCCAAATCCGCTAAATCCGCTAAATCCGCGTCGCCCTGGGTTCAATCCCGCAAGCGAATGCTCCCACCGGGTCGCTAAATTGAGTCGTGCATAGCAAGAACCCCATTCCAGAGTTGCTCTCGCCGGCAGGCTCCCTCGATGCAGTGAGGGCAGCAGTTGCCAACGGCGCAGACGCGGTATATCTGGGTGCGGAGAGGTTCAATGCACGCGACGAGGGCGCGCAGCTCACACTCGATCAGCTCGAGACGGCATGCCGCCTGGCACATGCCCGCGGTGTGCGCATCTATCTCACGTTCAACACGCTGATCAAGCCTGCCGAGCTCTCGGATGCGCTTCATTTCCTCGGTGAGGCGATCGATCGTGGGATCGATGCGGCAATCGTCCAGGATGTCGGCATCATCCGGCTGATTCAGCAGGTCTATCCGGGCTTCGAGATCCACGGCTCTACGCAGATGACCGTTCACGACGCCGCGGGCGCCGCTGTCATGCAACGCCTGGGAATCGACAGAGTTGTCCTCGCGCGGGAGAACACGCTCGAGGATGTGCGTGCAATTCGATCGGCCGTTCCGGACCTTGGACTCGAGACGTTCATCCACGGCGCACTGTGCATCTCGTATTCGGGCCAGTGCTACATGTCAGGCATGATCTCCGAGCGAAGTGCTAACCGGGGCTCGTGTGCTCAATCGTGTCGCAAGGATTATGTCCTTCGGGATGCCGAATCGAACGCCATACTCGACTCGGGCTACCTGATCTCCGCACGCGATCTCGGCGCGTACGAAAGCATCCCGGATCTGGCGGCAGCAGGCGTTGGGTGCCTCAAGATCGAGGGAAGGAAGAAGAAACCCGAATACGTCGCAGTCGTTACGCGAAACTATCGCGAGACTCTGGACCATGTTGCCGCTGGAGAGCCGGCAGCGCTTCCTCCTGAAAACGTTCAGGAGCTCGTCCAGATCTTCAGTCGCGGCTTCACGCCAGGCATGTACCAGGGGCGCGCGGGTCGCGATTACATAACCCGGTCCCATCCTGACAACCGCGGCGTCGAGATTGGCGTGGTCACGGGTTACCAGAATGGTGAAATACTTGTCGATGTCATGACACTGCTCGTTCCCGGCGACGGAGTAGGCTTCGAAGCTCCGAACGGTTCAGATGCGCCGACGAGCGGCTTCACCATCGAGGATATCCGGACGCTCTCGGCGCGTGGCCCGCTGAAGCAAGCAATTCGCTCGACGAGACGCATCCCTGTCGGCTCACGCGTCGTGCGAAGTTTCGACACCTCCCTGATGCGCTCTGCACGTGGCAGCTTCGCTGGCGTGGAGATGCCCGCGGGCGCTCGTCATCGTCTCGACGTGCGCGTGTTTGGATCAGCGGGAGCATCGCTCAAGATCGTTTTCTCGGCTGGTGGCGACGAGGTTACGGCACGCAGTGACATGGCGCTCGTGCCGGCCAGGAATCGGTCGCTCGACGAATTGCAGCTGCGTGAGCAGCTGGGCCGACTTGGAGAAACTTCGTTCGCGCTGGCGGAAATAGATTCGGCTGGGCTGACTCCGGGGCTGTTCCTGCCGGTCAGTGAGCTCAATCGGATGCGCCAGGAAGCGGTGGAAGAATTGGAGCAGCGGCAGACCTGGCGCGCTGCAGGGACACATGACGAGCGCGAACAACGAATTGCAACCGCCGTTAACTCAGTCGCGACTATCGAACAGCGCACCCCGGCGGTTACCGGCAATCTCGTTGTCGAAGTCTTCGGCGAAGATGACGCGC
>JAYUWU010000201.1:0-3261 GCA_043753365.1 Gemmatimonadaceae bacterium
GCGCGCTCGCGCTCCGACCACGTACTCCTCGCTCAGCACGTCGAGCAGTTTGTTCCTCATGAAGCGCGCGGTGCCCGCGGCGGACGCGACGCCGAGCACGAATACCGGGAGCGCGAGGTGCCACAGCCGGTCGAGCACCTTCCCGGGCATTGAGAGAAGCTCGTAATCGAGCGAGCGGGTCTGTGACGTCGGGAACCAGTTGAGATTGACCGAGAAAACGAGAACCAGCATCAGCGCCAGCCAGAATCCTGGAATCGAGTACATGACGAGAGAACCGACAGTGATCGCGCGGTCGGTGCGGCTGTACTGCCTCACCGCGGATATGATCCCGAGGGCGATGCCGATGAGCGCGTCGAAGAAAAGGGCGAGCGCGGCGAGCTGAAGCGTGTACGGCACTCGCTCGGCGATGAGTGACGTGACTGGCCTGCGGTAGCGGAAAGATTCGCCGAGGTCACCTCGCGCGATGTTGCCGATCCATTTGGCGTACTGCACCGGCAGCGGTTGGTCGAGACCGTACTTCTTGCGCAGGAGGTCGATGACCTGGGGATCCACCTCACGCTGGAAGCGCTCCTCCATGTACATGTCCATCGGATCGCCCGGGGCGAGATGTACCATGGTGAAGGTGATGGTCGCGATCCCGAGGAGAAGCGGGATTGCCTGGAGCAGGCGCTTGGCGACGAAGCGCAGCATCAGTCAGCCCACCAGACGCGGTCGAAGGAAGGACCGAAGCGTCTCATTTCTCTACCCACAATTCATCCATGTACCCGTCGAGCGACGGGCGAAACCCTGTGCGCTGACCGTGGATCCGTCGATGAACGAACGAGGTAGAAGAATGCGTAAGGAGACGAACCATCGGCGGGTCATTCAGAAAGACTTTCGAGATCCCGCGGTAAATTTCATCTTCCTCGTCCGGATGGGCCGTTGTCCGCAGACGGTCGATCAACTCGAATGCCTCTGCATTCGCGTACCCAACCGGGTTGCCTTTCCCGAAATAGCTGACTGACCGGTTGACAAACATCCACGCCTCGAAATCGCCCGTGCGCCGCTTGTCCCACATGATTGACTCATCGAACAACTGGATATCCATCTGGACGCCCACGCGCCGCAACTGTGCCTGGACGTAGATGGCCACCTTTTCGAGTCCGAATTTGCGTGCTACGCTCGCTGTAAAACGGAACGGGTGTCCGTCCTTGTCGAGGATCCCGTCGTTGTCGCGGTCCACCCAGCCCGCAGCGGCGAGCAGCGTTCGCGCCCTGGCCGAGTCGTATGGCAACGGCTCGGGCCACTCGCGCCGGCGAAACTGCCTGGGGGTAAAGACCGCGTCTGTAACAAGGACGTCGGACGGGAGGTTCATGACGCTGAGCAGCTCGCGACGGTCGATGGCGTGAGTGAGCGCACGGCGCACGCGCGTGTCCCGGAAGAGCGGATGGTCGACCTTCCAGTAAAGGGAAGCAGCGTTTGAACTCGTGGTGCGATAGATTCGGAAGCGCGGGTCGTTCGCGACGCGCGGAACCTGTGCGTGCTCCACGGCGGCGAGGTCTACCCCACCGCTGAGCAGCTCGGTCAGGGCTGCGCCGCCGACGAACTTCAGGATCAGGCGCTGAATTTGTGGCTTGCCCTTGTAATGACCAGGGTTGGCCTCGAACTCGATTAGTCGCCCGGGCAGATAACGAACGAATCGAAATGGTCCATTTCCAACCGGGCGCGTCCAGAAATCCCACTCTTCAAATTTGTGCGGGTCGAGCGAGGCGAGCAGGTGTTCCGGGTAATAGACGATGTCATCGAGGTAGTTCGGCTTCGCCGCGCGGATGCGCACAGTCGAGTCGTCGATGATAGTCGCGTTGTATCCCCGGTAGGTAGAGATGGCTGGATGGGCGAGCAAATCCAGCGTGAACTTGACGTCGCGGGCGGTAACGGCCTTGCCATCGTGCCATCTCAGGTCTGTTCGCAGGTGGTATGTCCACTCCTTGAAGTCGGCGGAATGTTCCCAGCTTCGCGCCAGACGGCCCTCGAGCTCGCCCCGCTGATTGGGAAGCGCGAGCGGGAGAAAAATGAGAAACTCCAGGTCCCACTCGTCTGGTCTGATCGCGCGGACGTCCGGCACCGCCATCACGACGGTCGTGCCGCGGGCGAGTCCCGGGTCACGCGCTTCACGACAGCTGCTTGCAATGAGCAGCATCAGCAGCGGGAGTCGCGACGTCGAGCGAACGGTGATCATCGGCGCGGTGTCTCCTGTTGCAAATGGATATGCTACCCGTGCTCTACGGGATCAGGAATAGCCACCAAGTTGACCCAATCAGCGCTCGCCGTCCAGCCGCAGATTCTCCATGTGCGTATTCGCATCTGCCCTGAACGGTGTGCTCAGCCCCCGCACCCGCCGGTTGGCGAACGTGACATCAGGCTTCCAGACGAGGCGGGTGAGCGGCAGCTCCGAACGGAAGATTTTGGCCAGCTCCCCATAGAGTGGTCGTCGTTGATGCGCCCACTACGGCTTCCCATCCTCGACCCACAGATCCGGCATGTGTGTATCGGGCGATGTGCGAAAGGGAGTGGACAAACCGCGGATTCGCCGGTGAACGAACCAGTCACGCGAAAGCGGGATCAGGCGAACCATGGGAGGGTCAGTCAGAAATATTTTCGAGATCTCGCCGTAGATCCGGTCAACCTCGTCCGGATCGGCCGTCTCCCCCAGGCGGTCCAGCAGCGCAAATGCCTGAACATTGGCGTAGCCGAGCGGGTTGCCTCTCCCGAAATCTCTGCGCAACGCGCCGGATTGCTGAACATGCATCCACGCCTCAAAATCGCCTGCGCGCAACTTCTGCCACATCACCGAAGCATCGAACAGCCGGATATCCATCTGAACACCAACGCGTCGCAACTGTGCCTGAACGAACACCGCCAGCTTCGAGAGGCCGTGTGTTCCTACGCTTGCGGTAAAGCGGAATGGGCGGCCGTCCTTGTCGAGGATCCCGTCGCCGCTGCGAGCCACCCAACCCGCAGCCTCGAGCAGTGCCCGCGCCTGCGCTGTGTCGAACGGGAGCGGTTTCGGCCACTCACGTCGGCCGAGTTGCCTGTTCGTAAGGACCGCGTCTGTGATGGGTGCGTCGGGCGAGAGGTTCATGAAGCGCAGCAGCTCGCGTCGGTCGATCGCCAGAGTCAGAGCGCGTCGCACGCGGGGATCTCGAAAAAGCGGATGGTCCGCCTTCCAATAGATGGGGAGGGCGCCTGCACCCATGCTATTGTAGATCCGGAAGCGTGGAT
>JAYUWU010000202.1:0-3260 GCA_043753365.1 Gemmatimonadaceae bacterium
ACCCTGCGCACCGATGACGAGAGCAAGACTGGCCCAACTCTCCCTGTGCTGAGGAAACAGCTCCGTCTCTTTTCGAAATGCCCGCTCAGCGTCGGTCACGCGACTCAGCGCCAGGAGAACCTCGCCTCGTTGAAAATTCAGACCCGCGATCGCGGCCAGGTTTCGTACGTCGATCTCGCTTTGTGCACGATCGAGAACTTCCAGTTCTTCGGCGCGCCGCCCCTGCTTCCTTAAAGTGCCTGCCAGCAGATTGAGCGTGTCGCTTCTCTGCGGTGCAAGCGCGAGAGCCATCCGAAACTCGCGTTCGGCAAGACTCCAATCCTGCCTGGCAAACGCGATCCGACCGAGGAGCTCACGTGCGAGGACCGGATCGGACTTCAACGTCAGCTCAGCGTGAGCTTGCGAGTCCGAGAACCTTCGCTCCCTGAGCAGAATCTCCGCAGCAGCCAGGGCCAGGGCACTGCTGGTCGGATGACGAACGAGGCCTTTTTGAAGCGCCTCCACCGCATCGCCCGCCCGGCCCGCGGTCACCAGTGCTTGCGAGAGATAGAGAAATCCATCTGCGAGGTCCGGATTCGCCTCGGCAAATGCGGACAGACGCTTGATTGAAGCATTCGTGTTACCGCGGTGCAGCTGGTCGAGGGATCGACGTAGTTCTCGTAGCACTTCCGTCTTCGTTTTAGGGTCAGGCAACGCCCCGGTTGCGTTGATCCCGCCTCCGAGGTATCCAAGTGATGCCAGACGTCGTTGATCTTCAGGATCCACCGAAGCGGGAGGCGCGAACCGCGAGTCGATCTGAGCCACCGACCGTTGCAGCGCAGACAATTCGCGGCGAAAGGTGCCGGCGATATTCGATCGCTCCGCCGGATCATCACGATAGCGATACAACTCTCGTGTCGGTGCTTCGATGTAATGAAAATCGCGGCCAATTCCTGATCGGAGCTCGTGCCAGCCGAAATGGAGTCGAGCGAAGTAACTCTCGGAGTAGACAACGCGATCCGCGATCGGGGCGAGTATGTCGGCTCCATCGAAACGGGCTGGGTTCGTCACTCCTACGACGGACAGGATGGTCGGTGCGAGATCAATCAGGGACACCGGAGCCGCGACGGTTTCGCCGGCGCGCCGGTTCCCGGGCAACTTGACCACGAGTGGGATCTGGATGGCCTCCCGGTAAAGAAAGACGCCATGCTCGTCTTCACCGTGATCGCCGAGACCTTCGCCGTGATCAGATGTGAGGATGATGAGAGCATCGTCATAGAGTCCCGCTGTGCGCAGAGCAGCGATGAAGCGGCCGACGATCACGTCGGCGTAGGCAATCTCGTTGTCGTACGGATCGCGATGCGTCCGGTACTGAGGTGGCGGAAGGTAAGGGGCATGTGGCTCGTAGAGATGAAGAAATCCAAACAACTTTCGCCCGGAAGTCTGCTGGAGGATCCACTTCTCCAGTGCTATGCGTGCCCGGTCACCATCCCGCTCAGCGTGTGTCTTCGCCGTCGACGAATAGTCGAGCGTGTCATCGTAAGAATCGAAGCCTCTCCCGATGTTCGTCGAACGGCGAAGAACATAGGTGGAAACCGAGGCCCCGGTGGCATAGCCGTTTTGGGCGAGAATCGAGGCGAGCGTTGGAACTCCGTCCCCGAGCTCATACCCGAGGTTGTCGCGCACGCCGTGGTTCGGAGGAATGAGCCCCGTAAACATCGATGCGTGGGCAACCAGAGTCTGGGGACACTGGCTGAACGCCGCCGAGAAGAGAATCGAATCCTTTCGAAACGCGTCGATCAAAGGCTGCGAAGCGTTGCGGTAGCCGTACGCGCTGAGATGATCGGAGCGCAGTGTATCGATCGAAATGATGAAAACCGGGGTCTCGACTGCCGGAGGTTTCGGAGTTTCGGGGCTGCAACCGATCGACATAATCAGCGCCAGAGCAGCGAACAGAGAGTTCGCGCAGTCTGTCGTGTAGTCGGCCTTATCGCATGTCGGCACTTGAGCCCTCACCGGCGCTTGCGCGCCACCCTCTCCCTCGGGAGAGGGTGAAAAAAACTGACCGTACTTCAGAGCGCATGACGATAGCGCCGTCTCCATGCCGCGGCCTCGTCTCGCGCTCCCAGCTCCTCGAAGGTCTGGATAGCCAGCTTGTGGCTCTCCGCCGAAGGGCTGGCCTTCACGAGGCTTTCCATCGTACGGCGCGCATCCTCGACTCTCTTCTCCAACAGGTAAATCACAGCCAGGTTTGCGTAAGCCTGCCGTCCCTGCGGGAACAGACGTATCTCATTCCTGAATGCCTCAGCCGCCTCACCCATCCGATCCATCCGGGCGAGAGCGTCACCTCGCGCAAACTCGAGAAGGACGATCGGCTCATGCCCGACAGCCGTCATCTCGGACCGGGTGTTTTCTGTCAACGCCAGTGCTTCGGGAAGCCTTCCCTCACCGATGAGTGCCTGAGCCAGAAGCACTGAGGCCGGGAATTGATAATGCTGATCCTGCATCGCGGAACGTGCTTCTGCTCCGGCCAGATCGAATCGTTTACGCGCGAGTGCCACACGTCCCATAAGAATATGCGCAGGAGCCGGACTTCCTTTCAAGCCGAGCTGAGCGTGCGCCTCGGCCTCAGCGAGCTTATTCATACGCAGGTAAACGGACGCGATTGAAAGAGCCGTCTCCCCTGCAATGTCCGGAGCCAGGTCAATCGCTTTCCTGTAAGCCATGATTGCATTCTCGTACTGCTCTGCGTCCTCGAGGTCCTTCCAAGATAGACCCACGCGTCGGTGAAATTGGGGTTAGCGTCCAAAACCTCCTTGAACCTGGCAATTGCCTGATCGTAGTTCTTCGCGGCCGTGAAACGGGACGCCTCCTTCATGGCTGAAATCTCTCCGATCCGATCTTTCGGATCAGGAAGGGCGCCTGACGACTCAGGCGCCGTTCGACCCAGATATCCGAGTGCCGTGAGTTTGTCGATTTCCTGGGGATCGACGTTTCGCGACGCTGCGATCTGTTTGCTGAAAGGCTCCATCGTAGTTTTCATGGAAGCAACAACCCGACGCTCCTCGGTCACGGTATTCATTGTTTCTCGCGGGTCGGTGCGCGGACTGTAGAGCTCGGCGCGAGGAGCGTCGATAAAGTGATGCTTGTCATCAATCAACGATCGGAGCTCACTCCACCCGAGATGAATGCGAGGATAGATCGTCTCGCTGAAAATCCTCCGGGATGGATGAGCATCCGCCTCGAGCAGGGATGCGCCGGTGAGGTTGGCTGGAACAGCG
>JAYUWU010000203.1:0-3237 GCA_043753365.1 Gemmatimonadaceae bacterium
CGACATCCGCGCGCGCAGTCCCGAAGCCCAGTTCGTAACGACGATCATGTTCCCATCACTAACGGACTTGAGGAAGATGAAACGCTCGCCATCGGGCAGGACGTCATAGTTTGCATGCGGGTTGCTGGCGTATATGTATTCGTCGGCAAAGAGCGTATCGCGCGCTGACACCGACGCGAAGGTCGGTCCGGTACGGATCGTCGCCGCCATGAAATGCTCGTCGGCTCGATAAAACAGTCGCTGTCCATCCCGCGACCAGACAGGCTCCACGCCACCGCCCGCTGAAACCTGCACGCGACCGCCGGGGCCTGGAAACGGCTGCATGACGACCTCATTTCTCCCTGACTCATCAGTGATGAAGGCAATCCAGCGGCTATCGGGTGATATCCGCGGCATCGTCTCGATCGCCGCGCTGTTCGCGACCACCATCGCCGTCGAATCCCCGCCCATCGCCCGGTAGAAGATGTCAGCACCAGCGGTATCGAGCTGGTACGCGATGTAACGCGCATCCGGCGAAATAACAGCTTCGAACAGATCGATTTGCTCGCCCGACAGCAGCGGCACTGATGGTGCGCTCTGGTCGACGGGACGCCACCAGATGGCATTCCTTCCTATCCTGTCAGTCCTGTACAGCACCCGCGTTCCGTCTGGAGTCCATTCGGGCCGCTCGTTGACAGAGCCCTCAGTCGTCAGCCGAGTCCGTGTCCACGAGCTCATCTCAAAGAGCCAGATATCCCGGCGGTCACCCGCCCCAATCGATATCGCCAGCTGCGTTCCGCTTGGCGAAATCCTCGGAAACCCATACTCGGCAGGCTCCAGTGGGAGTTGCACACGGCTGCCTTTGCCAGCTATCACCAGCTGGGACGATTGCGTTCCATACTGATAGAAGAGTGTTCCTGTGCGCGAAAGAGCAACTCGCGCGAGCCCGGATGTCGGGTTGAATCGCACGTCGCCAAGCAGTTGGACCGGCGTGCCGCGCAGTTGTCGCTTGCCGATATCTATGGGAACTCCCATGAGCGAGCCCGCGGCGTTGATGTAGAGCAGTATACCGTCGACCACGCCTACCGCCTGAACGCCTCGAAGATCGAGTATTGTGGTTGGGCCGCCGTCGAGAGGCGCTATCGCAATGCTGGCCGAGCTCATCGTTGCTGCGTTCCAGCTCGTGTACAGCATCACGCGTTCTTCATCCAGGAGCAGCGGACCGGTTTGATACAATTCCCCCTTGGTACGATCAGATTTGGTCAGCTCCCGCATCTGGCCTCCCGATGCGGGCATGCTGAAGAGCCCGATGTTGCCGGCGGAGATGATGACCCCCGTTGACGACCACCCCATTCCCGCGAATGTGCCAACCGCGGTGCCCAGCGCCTGCGGCATGCCCCCGTCAATTGAAATCCGGTACAGCTGGTTGCTGCGAATGAACGCCACAGACTTGCCATCAGGAGAGAATATCGGGGAATCGCCGTCCTCAGTTCCCGGAAGCGCGCGCGCATTGATATCGTCGATAGGTCGCAACATGAGCTGCGGGCGACGTGCCTCGTTCCTGCCAATGAATACGAGCATCCGGCCATCCGGTGAGATGGACAAGCTGCTGAGTCCGAGCACGCTCGTGCTTCCTTCACCCTGAACGGGAATTGAAAACCGCACGACTGCATTCGGGTTGCCCGACACCGGTCGTCGCGCCCAGGTGGCGAACAGCACACTCGCGATCGTGATCGCCCCGAGCGCGAGTACCAGCGGATCTCTTACGCGCGCGCGCCATCCTCCGCCTTTCCGTAATCCGCCACCACGACGGGATACTGCGCCACTGTGACTCGCTGACCCCGCCGACCTACCCTGAAGCGCCTCTGCAAATTCGCGTGCGGATCCCCACCGATCCGCCGGCAGCTTCTCGAGACCCCGCAGCACCGCGTCCTCGACGTAGTCGGGAATCGCTTTTCTCTGTGTAGTGAGTCCGCGAGGTTCTTCCGACATCACGCGCGCGACAATCGCCTGCACCGTCGGACCGGTGAACGGCGCTTCGCCGATCAGCATCTCGTACGTCACCGCGGCGAGTGAATACAAGTCACTTCGAGCGTCGATAGTCCGCTCACCCATCGCCTGCTCGGGACTCATGTACTGCGGCGTTCCGAGCGAGAGTCCTGTCTGCGTCATGCGCTGGCCACCTGCGGTCTGCACGGCTAACGCAATCCCGAAATCCGCCACGAGAGCATGCCCGCCCTGTAGCAGGATGTTCTCGGGCTTGATGTCGCGGTGCACAACTCCCAGCCCGTGCGCGTAGCCGAGTGCGTCGGCGACTTCGCGGGCGATGAGAACCGCATCCGCTACGGGAAGCTGTTGTTCGCGGTCGAGACGCGCACGCAATGTCTCTCCTGTTACGAGCGGCATCACATAGTAGAGCAGACCGGCGGCGTCGCCGGAATCGAGCAGCGGCAGGATGTGCGGATGCTGAAGCCGCGCAGTCGTGCGTATCTCGGTCAGGAATCTCTCGGCGCCGAGCGCCGCGCCGAGGTCGGGATGAAGGACCTTTACGGCGACATCGCGATTGTGACGGATGTCGTGCGCGAGGTACACCGTGGCCATTCCACCCTGGCCGACTTCCCGCTCGATGCGGTAGCGATCAGCGAGAGCTTCAGTGAGTCTGGTGCTCAGTCAGTCCACCGTCGCATGGGCGTTCCCCTGTATGTGAAGAGGAGGAATGATAGGTGCCGGCAGGGTCTTCTGCGAGCCGCTACCAGCAGGCTGATCCGATCGGAGCGCCAAATACGCAGTAGGTAATGCGAGTCAAGTCCGCGATTACCGACTCAGTCCCTTCAAATCAGGAGATCAGGTGCTTTCCAGACATTTGAAAAACTCTCGCCGCATCAGGGTTCTGGCTTTGACTTCAACCCTCGGGGTATCGTTGGTCGGCGCAACGGGATACGCGCTCGCAGGCCTGTCGGGGATGACGATACCGAAGTACTCGATTGTCGCGGGCAGTGGGACCTCTGCGACTGCGACAGTATCGCCACTCGCTGGCGTTCAGGTCGTGAAGTTCACCAGCAGCAACACCGCTATCGCAACTGTGGCGTCATCGATTCCCGTGCAGCCGCAGGGGTCGCAGGCAGTGGCGCCAGTGATTGGAAGAGGGGCGGGGTGCGTAAGGATCACGGCAGCGCTTGGAACGCAGACGAGGCAGCACGACCTCGTCGTGCATCCGGCATCGCCAATGACGTCATTCACTTTGACAGTTCCCGATCA
>JAYUWU010000204.1:0-8332 GCA_043753365.1 Gemmatimonadaceae bacterium
GGGGGTGTTGGAAAGGAGCTCGAGCCGGAACTGCAGCGGATCCTTCCCCGCCGCATGCGCCATCTCGTCGAGGAACGATTCGATTGCAAACGCGATCCCATTGCTGTTTGGCGCCCGAAGGCGCCCGGTGGGAACACCGAGGGGCATGGCCGACGAGTCAACGGAACAATTCGGAACGAAGCGCGCAGGAAATTCGTCGCCCGAGATCTCGCCTCCCTGCACGAAGGCGTCCCCTTCGCCGAAAGATACGAAGTGGTCTTTCCAGGCTACGAGTTTCCCTGCTGCGTCAGTGCCGCCGGTGAAATAATGAAATCCAGCCGGCCGGTAAAAATCATGACGCATGTCGTCTTCACGTGACCACAGCAGCTTCACGGCACCGCCGATCTCCTTTGCGATAGCAGCAGCCTCCACCATGAAGTCGGCATTGAGACGACGTCCAAAGCCTCCACCGGCCCTGATTAGATGTACGACGATGTCGCTTTCCTGAACGCCGAGTGTTCGCGAAATCATCTCGCGCCCGCGCGCTGGCGATTGAGTGGGAGCCCAAAGCTCGAACTTTCCGTTCTCATAGCGGGCGGTGCAGTTCTGGGGCTCGAGAGTCGCGTGGGCGACGAACGGATAGAAGTACGACGCGTCCACCTTTTTCGCCGCACTCTTCAGCGCGGTTCCGACGTCGCCGTCGTTGCGAAGCGAACGTTGGGGCTTCTCCTTGGAAAGCTCCTCGGCCATTGCCGCGAAGGCGACGCTGCTCTGTTTTGCAGTTGCGCCCTCATTCCACGTCACCTTCAATTTTTTTCGCGCAGCGTTTGCGGCGTACCAGGTATCTGCGACGATCGCTACGCCACCAAGCAGTCCGCGCAGATCGGTGCCGCCCTCGATCACGAAGGCGTTTCTCACTCCCTGCTGCGATTTGATCAGATCGAGATTCGCAGTGACAACCTTGCCGCCGAAAACCGGACATTTTTCATATACCGCGTACTTCATTCCGGGCAGCGAAACGTCGATGCCGTAGAGCGGCTTCCCTGTAACAATCGCATGATTGTCCACGCCGGGAATTCGCTGACCGATGATCTTGAAATCCTTCGGACTTTTCAGCTTTAAAGAGTCCAGCGCTGGTGGAGTGAGGGTCGCAGCCTTATCAGCGAGCTGCCCGTAACTCAGCTTCCGGCTAGTTGATTTGTGCGTGATGGTGCCTGACGATGTCTCACACTCTGCCTCGGGCACGTTCCATGTTTGCGCCGCCGCCGTAACCAGCATAGCGCGCGCTGCTGCTCCTGCCTGACGCATAGGCATCCAGCTGCTTGGTGTCGCAGTGCTGCCACCGGCGAGCTGCGCACTGAACTTCACCGCATCAAAATCGCCCTGCTCTACCCGAACGTTCTTCCAGTCGACTTCGAGTTCCTCGGCGATCATCATCGGCAGGTGAGTCTTCACTCCCTGGCCGATCTCCGGATTCTTGGCGATAATCGTAACAATGCCGTCAGGAGTGATGCGGATGTATGAGCCGAGCGGTGTCTCCGTCGGCGGTGTGGCAGCCAATGATCCCGAAACGCTGCCAGCGCCCTCGAGGAAGTAAAACCCGAGAAGAAACCCGCCGCCCGTGAGCGCGGTGACCCGAAGGAACTCCCGCCGGTTGACGCCACTCCTGTCGACGGTGCTCATCGCTCAGGCAGGTGTCTCATCAGACCCGCTCGAACTGCCACGCACTCCGCCCGTCTCTCTAATCGCAATCGCCGATGCTCGTTTGATTGCCTGACGGATGCGCAGGTATGTCGCGCAACGGCAGATATTTCCATTCATCGCCGTGTCAATCTGATCGTCGTTCGGCTTTGGCGTCCTTGCAAGCAATGCCGCGGCAGACATGATCTGGCCCGCCTGGCAGTAACCGCACTGAGGCACATCGAGCTCTTCCCATGCGCGCTGGAGTGCGTGTGTTCCGTTCGGGGAGAGTCCTTCTATGGTGAGGACATTCGTTCCGCCTGCGGCAGAAATCGGCCACGTACACGAGCGGATCGGCAAGCCATTGACGTGGACTGTGCAGGCGCCACACTGTCCCAATCCGCACCCGAATTTGGTGCCTTTTAAATTGAGCATGTCCCGCAACGCCCAGAGCAAGGGCATCTCTCCAGGTGCTTCTACGGTCGTGGATTTGCCATTCACTTTGAATCTGACTTTCATCATCTGGCACACCGCCTCTGATGCCTCGCACGCCTTCGGGCGACCCCCCTCTTGAAGCCTACCGGGAGCACGGTGCGGGCGGAAGGGCTACGGCGGCGGAACGAATACTCGTTCTGCCGCCGGGCCCCTCACGGGGTTCAGTTAGAGTTCCCCGAAAGGCTTTGCCGCGTGGTCATGTAGATGTCGCTTGAGCCTTCGCCACCTGTACGCGTGGATCCGAAATGCAACGTCGTCCCATCCCACGAGATTGACGGTCGCGTATCGGCGGCTGAGCTGTTGACAGCCGACCCAAGGTTTACCGGTGTCAGCCACGTGCCGGAAGTTGCGGGGCGCGTGGCGGCATAAATGTCGGCCGCACCGACACCCCCCGCGCGCGTACTGAAGAAGAAAATCTCCAGGCCGTCCTTCCTTATATTCGGCTGGGCGTCCTCGGATGAGCTGTTGATCCCGGACACAAGGTCAGCACGTCCATAAACCCCGCCGTGTGAGCGGCTTACGTAAACGTCCTGGTCTCCGACGATGGCCCCTGGAGATTCACCCGAAAAGCCGCCCGCACGTGCGCTCGAGAAATAGAGCGATGGGCCACTCCCGCTTTCAGGCAGTGGTGACGGACTTGCTTCACCCGCTGCACTGTTCGGCCCACCGTTCCAGTCGCAGCCGAGATTGACTGGCTCCTCCGCCGAGCCATCGCTGCGGAAGCGGGTAGCGTATATGTCGGTACCACCGCAAGCTGGTCCGCCGGCCCAGGTCGCCCGATCACTCACGAAGAAGAATCGATGCCCGTCCCTGTCTATCGTCGGACAGAAATCGTCATCCGCCGAATTGATGGGGCGACCGACGTTTACAGGCGCACCCCAGGGGTCGCTCTCGCTTGCTCTGGAGGCTACCCAGATGTCGATCTTCCCCTCACCACCAGGGCGATTCGATGCCATGTAGAATTTTTTCCCATCGCGGGACATCAACGGACAACCGTCGAGAAAGCTGGTGTTGAAGGCCGGGTCAGTCCCAGGGAGTGATTCGACTAGTACGGCCTGTGACCAGCTTGAGAATTCTCGCGCTCGAGCAGTAGCGGGTGCACCGATCGCAAGGGGCCCGACGACCTGCTCAACCCCGGAAGGATGTGCATCAGGGTTACAACCCGTGAGAGACACCGAAACGATGGCGAGCGATCCGGCCAGCAAAAAGCATTTGTTCGACATGTGCTTCTCCTCGTATGTGTGTTGAACGCGCGTGTTGCGCTTCGGGGACTCTGTTCACATGTTCCAGAGCCGGCGTAGGCCATCCATTCGTGCGTCCATACCAGTGAACGAGAAATGATTCAGGCGACCGACATTCTCAGGTCGCCTGGAGCGTTCAGCCCTGCAGACCGTGAGGATTATGGAGCGCGCACCGAGCTCGATTGACTTTGTGGATGACCTGCGAGCTGACAGTCGTGAGGCTATCGACCGGCTGGTTCCGCTGCTCTACTCGGAGCTAAGACAGATCGCCCACAGGCACCTGTCCGTGCGGCAAGACGGAGCAACGCTCAACACCACCGCGCTTGTAAATGAGGCTTATCTCAAGCTCGTCGACCAGTCGCGCGCTCAATGGAATGACCGGGTGCACTTCCTTGCACTGGCGGCCGTAGCCATGAAGCACATCCTCACTGATCGGGCAAGGGCTCGTGCGTCCCTCAAGCGCGGAGGTGACCGGATTCGTGTAACACTTGACGATGAGGCACTGCACGCGGATGACGTGCCCGATGCTCTTCTCCAGATAACTGACGCGCTCGATCGAGTCGCTCTCATCGATGGGCGGCTGGCGCGCGTTGTGGATTATCGGTTCTTCGGAGGTTTGTCGAACGAGGAAATTGCTGCCGCACTTGGAATCACTGAGCGCACGGTCGAGCGGGACTGGATTAAGGCCCGCATGCTGCTCCGGGAGATGTTGCAGGCGTGACTGAGGGGCGGACGCCACTGTCTGTGTTGACTGCTGAACGATGGGCGCGCCTAAGTCCGTATATCGACGCGGCGCTCGACCTCAGCCCCGCAGATCGTCCTGCCTATCTCGACCGGGCGTGCACGGGTGATCCTCAATTGCGCGCGGAGTTGGCGCAACTCCTTGCGGACGCCGAGGGGAACGACTCGCTGATTGACCGTGGTGCTGCAGAACGCTTTGCGCTGCTGCTTCAGGACGTGCAGGAATTTCCGCGAGTTCTCGGCGATCGGTTTACGGTGGAACGCGAGATCGGCCGCGGCGGGATGGCGGTCGTGTATCTCGGCCATGATCGCAAGCATGACCGGCCGGTCGCAATAAAGGTTCTGCGGCAGGAGGTAGCCGCCAGCGTTGGACCTGACCGGTTTCTTCGCGAGATCCGCACTGCGGCGCGACTGCAGCACCCGCACATCATGCCATTGCATGACTCCGGTGAAGCGGAAGGGTTTCTCTACTACGTGATGCCTTACTCGCGTGGCGAAACGCTGCGTGACCGGCTGGAGCGTGAGCGGCAGCTCCCGCTCGAAGATGCACTGCGCATCACGCGGGAAGTCGCCGATGCCCTCGACCACGCACATGGCGATGGGATCATTCACCGGGATATCAAGCCGGAGAACGTTTTTCTTTCCGGCGGGCACGCGCTCGTGATGGATTTCGGGATTGCGCGGGCCGTATCCTCCGCTACGGGCGAAGAAAGGATAACGTTTGCCGGATTCGCAATCGGAACTCCGGCGTACATGTCGCCGGAACAGGGGGCGGCGGAGCAGAACATTGATGGACGCGCCGACATCTATGCGCTTGGCTGCGTGCTGTACGAGATGCTCGCAGGTCACGCACCGTTCATGGGATCGAATTCTCAGGAGATCCTGGCGCGTCACGCGATCGACCCGGTACCTCCGCTGCGGACAAGCCGCCCTGATATAACACCGGTCGTCGAGCGCGCCATAGAGCGGGCGTTGGCGAAATCTCCTGCGGCGCGCTTTCCCACCGCCGCTGCCTTTGCTCGCGCATGCGAGCAGGCCGATGTGCAGCCTGCGAGGCGCTCGATGCGCGGCCGCCTCTCGGTGGCCGCGGTGATCGTTGCAATCACTGCCCTTATTGCGTCCGTATGGGCTCTGCGGCCCGGAAAGGAGATCACAACAAGTGCATCCGCATCGGCCGCTCCATCCGTTGCCGTACTCGCGTTCAAGAACATAGGCGGAGATTCGAGCAACGAGGCCTTGAGCGACGGAATCTCGGAAGACATTGCCGCGACTATTGGAAAAATCCCCGGACTCAACGTCAAAGCGCCACGGTCGTCGTTCAGCCTGAAGGGAAAGAACCTCACCATTCAGGAAATCGGCAGCGCACTCAACGTCAAATATCTTGTAGACGGGAGTCTGCAGAAAGACGCGAAACGATTGCGCGTTCGCGTAGCGCTGCTGGCGGCCGGGAACGATTCAACGTTGTGGACAGGCGCGTACGATCGCCCGCTTGGTGACGTCTTCGAGATTCAGGACGAGGTCGCCCGCGGCATCGCGAAGGAGCTCAGTGTTCAGCTCGCCCCGGCTACCTCGCTGAGCCTCGCCAGACGCCCGACGACAAACGCGGAAGCTCATGAATTCTACCTGAGAGGTCGCTTCTTCTTCGAGAAGCGCGATTCAGTCAGTTTGCGAAAGGCGAGAGAGTATTTCGAGCTCGCCATCGCGCGTGACTCCACCTATGCGCTGGCGTACACGGGACTGAGTGACACATACAGTCACAGCGCTGCCTTCGGATACACGCCACCACGCGTCAGCATGCCGATGGCAAGACGGTACGTCGACCGCGCACTCGCGTTGGACAGCAAGCTGGTCGAGGCACATGCGTCGCGAGGGTTCATTTCGACATTTTACGACTGGGACTGGCCCGCTGCAGCGAAAGAATTCCA
Organism: Gemmatimonadaceae bacterium; assembly: GCA_043753365.1. GTDB lineage: Bacteria > Gemmatimonadota > Gemmatimonadetes > Gemmatimonadales > Gemmatimonadaceae > UBA4720. The sequence goes on from JAYUWU010000204.1 coordinate 6,062, forward strand.
GAGTGCGATCGAGCGCGACCAGCTTTACGCGTCGACGCACTTGTGGCGCGCATGGTATTTCTTCGCCACCGACAGCGTCGATGCAGCAGTTCGTGAAGGCAGGTCTGCGCTGGCAATCGAACCCTTCTCGCTGCTCCTCAATACGCGCATGGTTTCGTTCCTGTTCTTCGCCCGACGCTATGACGAGGCGCTCAAACAGGCACGAACGACCTTGGAACTGGATTCAACCTATTTCCACATCGACATCGAGCGTGCACGCGTTCTGACGCTGCTCCGGCGTTGCGATGAGGCGGTAGCTGCGCTTTCCCATGCTAGTCATACCACTGGTACGATGCATCAAGGGATTCGCGGCTTTACTTATGCGAGGTGTGGGCGCCGGGCTGAGGCGCTCGCGGAGCTGAAACGCCTGCTGGATGCGGCCAAGGCGGGTGAGAGCGTTTCGCACTACGCGCTTGCTACAGTGTACGCGGGGCTGGGAAACAAGGAGGGGGCTCTGGCCGAGTTGGAACTGGCATATAGCGAGCGCGCCTGGGCCATGTTGCTGCTTAAGCACGAGCCGGCGTTCGACAGCCTTCGAAGCGACCCGCGGTTCGCGTTGCTTGTGCGAAAGGTCGGCCTGAGAATGTGAAGTAGTGTTGTAGCCTCTAGCCGCAGAAGCCACCCATTCTCAGATTCGTTCGGCATCATCGTACCGAGCCTGATTAACCCATGACCGCATCGCCAGACACGCAGGGCGGCCTCTCCCGCGGGCTCAGCCTTGTAGCAGCTACCGCCATCGTGATTGGCGGGATAATCGGGACAGGGGTATTTCTCAAAGCGAGAGTCATGACGTGCAACGTCGGCTCGCCCGGACTCGTGATGCTCGCATGGGCGAGCGCAGGCATGTTGTCGCTCGCCGGCGCGCTCGCATACGCCGAGCTCGCAGCGATGATGCCACACCCCGGCGGTGAATATGTTTTTGTCCGGGAGGCCTATGGCCGACGCCTGGCAGTCGTGTACGGATGGACTCAGGTATCGATAACCTATACGGCTTCCCAGGCAGCGAAGGGAATCGCATTCGCCATCTTCCTGAATGCTCTACTCGGTGGAGCACTTTCCGGCACCTTTTTTTCTGCCACTATTGCCGGACGAGCCATTCCCTTCGGCGGAGTGCAGGTCGTCGCGCTCATCGCGATTGCGACGATTGCGCTGCTCAATTGCGCGGCTGTTTCCGTAAACGGCAAGGTCTCCGTTGTACTGACGTTCGTGAAAGCGGCGCTCATAGCAGGCGTTGGCGCGGGAGCATTCCTGTTCGCAGACGGCGACTGGGCGAACTTCACTACGCCCGCCGCGGGAGGTGCGTGCGCAGACGTCGCCGATTCCGCACGAGGAGGGTTTGCCGGGTTTGGAGCGGCGATGCTCGGGGCGTTGTGGGCATACGACGGCTGGTCGAACATGACTCAGATTGCGGGTGAAGTCAGCAATCCTCAGCGAAACATTCCGCTTGGGCTGATCGGTGGAGTTGTGGTTGTCATAGTCCTTTACCTGGTGGTAAATGCGGCGTACTTCTACGTCCTTCCAGCCAGCGACGTCGCGAGCGTAGCAGTGAGCTCATCAGTTGCCACTGAGGTTGCCCGAAAGTTTCTGGGTGCGATGGCAGTCAGCTTCATTGCTGCTACGATGATGACCTCGACGCTCGGCTCGCTGCACACCGGAGTGCTTGCCGGAGCACGAATTCCATACGCCATGTCACAGGATGGACTATTCTTCAAGCGGCTTGGACTTGCGACAGCGCGGACCTGCGTGCCCGCCAACGCGGTGATTGCGATGGCGATCTGGGCTGGCGTCCTGGTGTTGTCGGGATCATTCGACGAGCTCACTGATTCGGTGATCTTCGCCTCTTACCTTTTCTACGGCCTCGTCACCGCATCCCTATTCATTCTCCGGAGAAGACGCCCCGAAGCCAAGCGGCCATACAGGGCGTGGGGTTATCCGATTCTGCCCGCCATCTTCCTTGTCGTCACCGCCTGGCTGCTGGTAACCACATTGATAACGAGCCCGCGTCAATCACTGATCGGATTGGGAATTGTCTCTCTTGGGTTCCCGTTATACTGGGTTTTTCGCGAGAAATCGGTAAGGCGGGGGGACTAACAGCAAAGGTGATCGTAGCAGCGGGCCTAGGGGTCGTCGACTACGAAAAATCCAGCTGTCGGATTTCGTATTCATCGTAACGTCTGGCAGCGCGCGGTGAATGGCCCAGCATGTAGCCGAGCATTTCGCCCCACGCCTGGA
>JAYUWU010000205.1:0-8327 GCA_043753365.1 Gemmatimonadaceae bacterium
CGAAGTGAAACCGGTGGCCGTCGGGGGTGGCATCTTCTTCCGGTCTCGGAGATTCCAGCTGAGCACAGCTCTAACACACCAGGAGATAGGCCTCGAAGACGGACGACGATCTGTGGACGGTCAGCTTCGGACCGCTGATCCTCGGTACGATCCATTACCCAAGCAGTACCTTTATCGATGAGGTAAGATGGAGGGCCAATGACCCCCCACCAGAGGAGGAAAAGAAACCAGCACGAACGACAACGACGTGACCGACGACTTACCTATCCTCCCGGTCTAAGGCTTACCCATCCTCCCGTCCGTACAGAAATTGCGCTCGAGTGGCGAGTCGCGCGTTTTAGTCCTGAGTTTTGAGTCTAGCTACCCAGTTTCGGGTTTACCTACCCAGTTTCGGGTTTACCTACCCAGTTCTGAGTCTATTTGCCGAGTTAGTATTGGTTCTCGTCGTCCAGTTGACCCCAACCCCCCAAACCGTTAATCTTCAAGGCTACCCCGCCCACACCCTGCGGGGCATTTTTCGAGAACCTCTGTAGCCTTAATGCCGACTATCAATCAGCTCGTCCGCCAGAGTCGCCGCGACGTCAAAAAGAAGGAAAAAGCGCCTGCGCTTCAGGCCAACCCACAGCGCCGTGGTGTCTGCACGCGCGTGTACACCACGACCCCCAAGAAGCCGAACTCCGCGCTTCGCAAGGTCGCCCGCGTTCGCCTGACGAACGCGTTCGAAGTCACGGCGTACATCCCGGGTGAAGGCCACAACCTGCAGGAGCACTCGATCGTGCTTATCCGCGGCGGTCGTGTGAAGGACCTGCCGGGCGTGCGTTATCACATTGTTCGCGGATCGCTCGATGCCTCCGGCGTCAACGGTCGCAACAAGAGCCGCTCGAAGTACGGAACCAAGAAGCCCAAGGCCGGCGCACCGGCCGGAGGTAAGAAGTAATGAGCCGCAGAAAGAAGTCGGTAAAGCGCCCGATCCTGCCTGATGCGCGCTACGACAGCCAGACTGTCTCCAAGTTCATCAACGCCATCATGTACCAGGGCAAGAAGTCCACGGCCGAGCGCATCTTTTACGATGCAATGGATCTCGTGGAGTCACGCACCTCGCAGAGCGGCGTGACGATCTTCAAGCAGGCGCTGACGAACCTCAAGCCGGCAGTCGAAGTGAAGAGCCGCCGCGTAGGTGGCGCGACGTACCAGGTGCCCGTCGAGGTTCGCCCCGATCGCCGCACCGCCCTCGCACTGCGCTGGCTCATCACGTTCTCACGCAGCCGTGGCGAGAAGTCGATGGCCGAAAAGCTCGCTGCAGAAGTCATTTCAGCGTCGAAGGGTGAAGGCAATGCCGTGAAGAAGAAGGAAGACACTCACCGCATGGCTGAAGCGAATAAGGCGTTTGCGCATTATCGCTGGTAGACAAGAGGACGCAGAGTCTCGAGTAGAGCGCGCAGAACAAAAAAGCCCTGATCTCTATGATCCGGGCTTTTTGCGTTCAGCTGCGGGCAGCCACCACAATCTATCCGCAGATCACAACGGTTCCGCCAGCAGGTGACATCGCCGATCAGCGAGTAGTAAATGCGCGCGAGATGATCGACGCGCCGGCCGCGCAAGAGCACGAGATCGCCGGGGCGGAGTGAGGCCTTGAGTTGGCGAGCGCCGGCCTCGAGGTTGATAAAATGCCATACCTGGTCGGCCGGCATTCCTGCAGCGATTGCAGCCCTCGCTCCGTACTCCGAATGTTCACCAAGGAACATCGCCGAGTGTGCGATCCGCGCGGCAATCTTTCCAACATCCCGTACGCGGTTTCTGGGCTTCTGTGAAGAGTCGGAGACATCAGTGAAGACGATCATCTTCCGTTCCGCTGTCGCTTCCTCGAGAACCTTGAGCGCAGCAGCGAGCGTGTCCGCCGAGCCGTTCACCTCGTCGCGGAGAATCGTCACTCCGCCCGGCAGCTCAACGGGAGACATTCGGCGCTGCATCGGCTCGCAAGTGGCGAGCGCGCCCGCAACTTCTGTCGGCGACATGCCCGCCTCCCGGCCGATGATGACGGCGGGAACGACACTTCCCGTCCAGTGCGCCCCGACGAAACGGGTCGTCACGCGAATGGGAGCATCCCCCTCAGGCGCGACAGTGAATGAGAAACGTTCGGGCCAGCGTCCTCCAGCTTCGATGACCTTGTAGTCCGACCGCGCAGTCGTGCCGTAGCGAAGCGTCCTTATCGACGATGGAGATTCGTACGATGCGATGTACGGGTTGTCATCATTCAGGATTGCAAGTCCTCCCGGTTTCACGCCTTCCACCAGGATCGACTTCTCGCGCGCGGTCGTCTCGAGCGACCTGAAGTTCATTCGATGCGTATTCGCGACGCTGACCCAGACCGCGATGTCAGGTCGCAGCGCGCGCGCGAACTTCGCCATCTGGCCAGGACTCACTATTCCAACTTCGACCACCGCATACCGGTGCCATAATCTCACCCTGAGCACCGTCTTCGTTATCCCGCGAAAATGATTCGCGCTGCCGCGTGAGCTTACGATACTGAAACGCGAACCGAGTACCGCGGCAATCGCGTCCTTGCAGCTCGTTTTCCCAAGGCTGCCCGTCACGGCGATGAAGGTCGTGCGGAACATGAGGTGCCTCCAGATCCACGCGACGCCGAGCAGCAGGTTGTGACCCACCGGCTTCAAGGAGGTCCTGATTCTCCACTTAACCACCGATGGAGGTCTGCATGCGCCCGTATCTCTTATGATCCGGACGTCTTTTTATCGAACGATGCACCGGCCGGCTTGTTGATGGACTCGAGAATGGTTGCGATGCGGTCAAGTGAAATTCGATCGTTGTCGCCGAGGTACTGGCGGCGGAGCCGCTCATAGAGGAAACCGGGGTGGTAGTGGGTGTCCTTGTCCATTCCCGCCGCCCGCCATTGCTCGTGCCACAGGTGAACGGCGTAGCTCTCCGCGCCGAAATAGATGTGGGCATCCGGGTTGGTGATGTCGCGCCAATCCCTGTATCCCACCGGACAGAATGTTTCGGGCGCTTGAACGTATTTGGTCAGATTGAACTTTTTGATCGCTCGAGAGAACAGAGCCGGGCCAGTTTCACCCCACACGAGAGTCGCGGGATCCTTGCTATCACATTCCTCGAATGCCCATTTGAGCAATTCGCTTCCGCGCGGCGCCCTGATCAGGCCGTTGTTGATCATTTGCGTCCCGTTCGTCAGCTCGCTCGAAAACACATAAGGCGTGTCGAAATCGAACCGCTTCAAACAGACGCTGTCGGTGTCGCTCCACCATCCGCCCCCCTCGAGCAGAAGCTTGTAGCGAAAAAGGTTCGCAAAGCCGGCGTATGTCTTATGCGCTGAATATTGAAAGATCCGCGACGCCGGCAGGATGTCCGTTGCATCCTTCAAGGTCACGCCAGCAGGTACGTTTGCGACTGCGCCATAGCCATATATGTAGAGATGAAACTCGTGCCCGTTGGCCAGGTACGACGCGATGCCCAGCTGCTCCATCGCCGAGAGTGCGGGGCCGATCCATAGGCCCTGAATCATGTGGTTATCGTCGCTGTCTTCGGCCATCAGGTGGAAATAACGGTGAAAGGCACAATTCCGCGAGGATGCGTGCCAGCTCGGCTGATTGACGATAATTTGATTGCCGCACGCCCCCACCAACAAACGGAGCAAGATGCTGCGCGTTCAGGCTGTCATGACAATAGCTGTAACTGCGGGCCTTCTCGGTTGCACGCCGGGACCGACTAACTCAACGATGCCCGCTAAGACGCACGACATCATTATAAGAGGCGGCACGGTTTACAACGGATCGGGAACGCCAGGGCGCGTGGCAGACGTTGCAGTTGACGGTGATCGCATCGTCCGTGTCGGCGATCTCAGCGGTGTGCGAGGCAAGACCGAAATCGATGCGCGTGGGCTCGCCGTCGCGCCCGGCTTCATCAACATGCTGAGCTGGGCCACGGAATCCCTCATTGAAGACGGCCGCGGCGTCGCCGATCTGCTCCAGGGAGTGACGCTCGAGGTTTTTGGCGAAGGCTTCTCGATGGGCCCATTGAACGATGCGATGAAGCAGGAAGCTGTCGAGCAGATGGGTGACATCAAGTACGACATCAAATGGACGACACTCGGCCAGTATCTCGAGCACCTCGTCGCGCGCGGTGTATCGCCGAACGTTGCCTCTTTCATCGGGGCGACATCGGTTCGCGTTCACGAGCTGGGATATGCGGACCGCGCTCCGACGGCGGCTGAGCTCGAGCGGATGCAGGCACTCGTGCGGGCGGCGATGGAAGATGGGGCTATGGGCGTTGGATCTTCGCTCATTTACGCACCGGCATTTTACGCGAAGACCGACGAGCTGATTGCGCTTGCGAAGGCGGCCTCGCCCTACGGCGGATCTTACATATCGCACATGCGGAGCGAAGGCGGGCGACTTCTCGAGTCTGTCGATGAGTTGCTGACGATTGCACGTGAGGGAGGAGTGGGCGCGGAGATCTACCATCTCAAGGCAGCCGGCAACGGGAACTGGGGAAAACTTCCTGCGGTCATTGCGAAAGTCGACTCAGCTCGCGCCGCGGGCATGGATATCAGAGCCGATATGTACAACTACACGGCCGGCGCTACGGGTCTGGATGCGTCGATGCCGCCGTGGGTGCAGGAGGGCGGCTACAACGAATGGGCGAAGCGGCTGAAGGATCCAGCAATCCGCGCCCGCGTCGCGCTCGAGATGCGCACGCCGACCGACAAGTGGGAGAATTTCTTTACGGCAGTCGGGACACCCGACAAGATCATTCTCGTCGGATTCCGGAATGATTCGCTGAAACCGCTGACGGGAAAAACGCTTGCTCAGGTTGCCGCGATGCGTGGCAAGTCACCTGAAGAAACGGCGATGGATCTTGTGATAGAAGACGGGAGCCGTGTCGGAACCGTTTATTTCCTCATGTCGGAGGAAAATGTACGGCGGCAGGTGGCAATCCCCTGGGTGAGTTTCGGATCGGATGCTGAAGCTCCCGCCACTGAGGGAGTTTTCCTAAAGTCGAACCCACACCCGCGCGCGTACGGGAACGTGGCCCGGCTCCTCGGCCGCTACGTTCGTGAGGAGAAGATCATACCTCTCGAGGAGGCGATCAGGCGTCTCACATGGCTGCCCGCCCGCAACCTCAAGATCGCGAGCAGAGGCGCGCTCACTCCAGGGTATTTTGCCGACATCGCGATATTCGATCCGGACAAGATCATCGATCACGCGACGTTCGAGAAACCGCACCAGTACTCGACGGGCATGGTCCATGTCTTCGTCAACGGCGCGCAGGTTGTGCGCGACGGCGCCCACACGGGCGCGAAGCCAGGCAGGGTAGTGCGCGGGCCGGGCTGGAAGGGAAATCGCGAGTAGCCGCAAACCCAGACCCGACACATCAAAATGAGACGAACTTCCGGGATCGCGTGTCTCGCGCTCCTCTCTTTGACCGCGACGGTGGATGCGCAGGTCGCGGATGCGAATCGAAAGGCCAGCGATTTTGATTCGTACGTGGCGAGGGCAGTGAAGGACTGGAATACGACGGGATTGGCCATCGCGGTGGTAAAGGACGGCCAGGTGGTATTCGCTAAGGGTTACGGCGTTCGCGAGCTCGGCAAATCCGCGGCAGTTGATACGTCGACTCTCTTTGCAATCGCGTCGACGACGAAGGCGATCACCGCCGCAGCGCTCGGCCTGCTGGTAGACGGGGGCAGGCTGAGCTGGGATGACCCAGTGACGCGCCACCTTCCGACGTTCCAGCTATATGATCCGTACGTCACGCGCGAAGTCACCATTCGCGACCTCCTGACTCATCGCGCCGGTCTTGGCAATGCCGACTACTTCTGGTACGTCAACGACCTTTCAGCGGACTCGCTTGTCGAGAAGCTGCGACTGCTGAAGCCGGAGTATTCGCTGCGATCGGGGTTCATCTACAACAACGCGATGTACATCGCAGCCGGCCAGGTAGTCGCCGCAGTCAGTGGGATGCCGTGGGAAAAATTCGTTCAGACGCGGATATTCGGTCCGATCGGAATGTCGAGAACTTATCCTCTGCTGTCACTCGTGCCGCCTGGCGCTCAAACGGCGTCGCCACACTGGTCGTTTGCGCCCCAAACGGTTTCGGTTATCGGAGTGGATAAGGCGCGTGCAGTCGGCCCGGCCGGGGACGCGTGGTCAAGTGCCGGTGACATGTCGAAGTGGATGCGCTTCCTGCTCGACAGTGGGCGCGTGGACGGAAAAGCGTTGCTCGAGCCGGCGACGTTCGCGGAGCTGTTCACGCCGCAGACCATGGTGCCGTCAGACGAGTTCTATCCCTCACAACAACTCACCAAGCCGAATTGGAGGACATACGGACTCGGTTGGTTCCAGCACGACTATCAGGGGAAGAAACTCGACTTCCACACCGGCAGTCTCGCAGGAATGGTCGCGATACTCGGCCTGGTTCGGGATGAACAATTTGGTGTGTTCATTTCCGCGAACCTCGATCACAGCGAAATTCGCCACGCACTGATGTACCGGGCGATCGATACCTGGCTCGACAATGCCGAGCGCGACTGGAGCAGTGAACTGAAACTGGTGTACGACAAACGAAGGGTGCGCAATGATTCCGTTCGCGCCGCGAGAGAATCGCGGCGGATCAAGGGAACCAAGCCTTCGATCGCGCTCACGGGGTACGTTGGCGCTTACGAAAACCCGATTGCCGGTACAGTATCGGTACAGCAATCAAATGGGACATTGCGATTCGTGTCCGGCAAGGCGTTGCGCGGCGTACTCGATCATTGGCAGTACGACCGATTCAGCGTGCGTTACGACGATCGCTGGCAGGGAAACGATGCGGTCGCATTTACGATCGGCGACGGCATCGCGAGCGCGCTCGATTATGCGGGTTTCACTTTCAGGCGCGTGCCTGATGCGCAACCCGTAACACGCTGACCGGAGACGAAAATGAAGAGCGCTGCATTGATCGCTGTAACCGCAGGACTGGTTGCCCTCGCGGCACCGGCCGAAGGACAGTTGTTCTACGCTGGATTGCGCGGCGGCGCAGCGATTCCCACAGGAGCATTTGCGGAAACGGGCGCGACGGCCGAGGACCAGGTCATCAATGGTGCGAAAACCGGGTTTGGATACGGGCTCGATGCGGGGATCAATCTCGGACCGATCGGTATTTATGCCGGTTTCGACAAGATCCGTTTCGAGTGCGCTGAAGGGGCTTGCTCAGCGCCCGACAGCAAACTAAAGATGCAGGGTGTCAGTGCGGGCGTGCGCCTAACGCTGCCCTTGATTCCGCTCATGAAACCCTGGGTCAAGGCCGGCGTGACGTTCAGCGAGCTCGAAACTCAGTTCGGCGTGGCGTCGAGCACGCCGCAATTTTCCAGCGAGCGAACGCCGGGATATGAGCTTGGCGCCGGCGTAGACATCCCTTTTCTTGGCGGCTTCTTCAGTCTCACCCCGCAGGTGCGCTATGTCGGACAGAAGCTCGACTACAAGGTGCCGGGAGTTACGAGCGGCGACACGGCCACGGACAAGGCGAACTACTACACGGTTGACCTTGGCCTGAGGATTCGAAGCCCGATCTAAAGCCGGCGCTCGCGGGTTATTGAAGCTTGAAGCCATCCTCGGTTACCGGGACTGATTCAGCGCGTCCGCCCGAGCATGCACCAATTCCATCGCCGACGTTCGGCAGCGAGAAGCTCTGGCTTCCGCTTCCGACGTTGAGTGTGAACGCGTAGGATTTTCCGTCGAGCAGTCCGCCCGTTGCGGTCTCACCACGCTCGATGACGCCGCTGATCTGCACCGTTCCACCGCTGACGCTCATGCAGGTCACTGTGCCGCGAAAGCGGGACAATCCTGTTGGGCTATTATGGATGAACTGCATGGTTCCGCTCGCAGAAGTCGATCCCGCGCTCGCCTGCGCACTCACGGTGAGTTTGCGGGTATCACGAGCTACCTTGCTGATGGCGGCGCCGCTAACACGCGCTCCACCCTGAGCATACAGTGTCTGTGGCACCTGTGGGCCCGCTGCAAGTATTACAGATGCGAGAAAAAGCACGGCTGCGTGCGACGATCGCGGAAAAAGTCTGACAGGGGTTGGATTCATCGCGTCTCCGGGAAAAGAAAGGCATCGAACGACGCCAGCCCGTCTGAGACGGACCTTACGCCAGTCATTGTCATACCCCACAAGCACAAAGTTGCTCCCTTCGGGCGGAATCGCCACCCATATCTCATTGACGAACCAGCCACTGGAATTGTCAAACTCGGACAGGGGGAAGATCATTACCTTGTCAACGAAAGACCCGCTCGCGGTCCGTTAAAGTGGTG
>JAYUWU010000206.1:0-3224 GCA_043753365.1 Gemmatimonadaceae bacterium
TACGTGAGCGAGCTGGGGAAGCGCGGGGTTGAGATAAAGCCCCTCCGTTGATCGCGTGATCTCCGCACTCGCCGCGCACTTCGAGTCCTTTGGCGCCCGGAGAGAGGAAGGGAATGGCTGGAGCGCTTCGCTCCGGAACCCCAGCTCAGTAAGTGTCGCCCATTCGCTCGACGAAGTAATTCCGCTACTTCGCGCCGCGGAGTCGGCGGCCAGGAGAGGCTCGTGGGTGGCTCTGGCGATCAGCTACGACGCGGCGCCCGTGTTCGACGCCGCCCTCGATGCGCGCCGCGATCCCGATTTGCCCCTGGCGTGGTGTGCGACCTTCGACGAGCTGAGCACAGTCGACTCTCCAAACGCGGGCGATTTTTCGGTCTCGCGTTTTGACCCCGCGCTTCCGGCGTCGAGCTATCTGTCGGCTATCGAGTCGATCAGGGATTACATCGCAGCCGGAGACACTTACCAGGTGAACTACACGTTTCCCTTGCGTGGAGAGGTGTCGGGCGATCTGTTCAGCTGCTTTCAAACCGTGGGGAAGTCACAGGGCGCGGGCTACTCCGCTTATCTCGACATCGGAAGTCACCGCATCCTGTCGTTCTCGCCCGAGCTGTTCTTCCGGCGCGACGGAACGAAGCTCACCACCAGGCCAATGAAGGGAACGGCGCGGCGTGGCCGCTGGATGGTGGAGGACGACGAGCGAGCGGAGCAGCTCGCCGCATCGGCGAAGGATCGCGCGGAGAACGTCATGATCGTGGATCTCCTGCGCAACGATCTGGGGAGAGTGGCGGAAGTTGGATCGGTTGAAGTGACGTCACTGTTCGAGGTGGAGCGATTCAATCGTGTGCTGCAAATGACTTCGACCGTGACCGCGACTCAGCGGCCGGATACGGATCTGGTGAGCGTTCTCGCGGCCCTCTTTCCGTGTGGATCCGTCACCGGCGCGCCGAAAGTGCGAAGCATGCAGATAATCAGTGAGCTCGAGCCGCATCCGCGGGGCGTTTACACCGGGGCAATCGGTCTTCTGTCGCCGACTGGCGATATGGTGTTCAATGTCGCGATCCGCACTCTCGCGGTTGAATCGGCCAGCGGACGCGCGACGCTCGGTGTCGGCGGCGGAATCACCTGGGAATCGACGGTCGGAGGTGAGTACGAAGAGTCGCTGCTCAAGGCGACATTTCTGACCGACCGCTGGCCGGAGTTCTCACTCCTCGAGACTCTGGCGCTGGTCGACGGCGACTACACGCTTCTCGAGCGACATCTGAAGAGAGCGTCGGACTCGGCGCGGTACTTCGGATTTACGTTCAGCGAGACGAAAGCGCGGCGAGCGCTCGATGCAGTTCTCGAGGCACATCCGACCGGTGAGTGGAGGGTGAGACTGCTCATCGATGCCGCGGGCGATGCACAAACCGAAGCGAAGCCGCTCGGCCCCAGGCGTGACGCACCGCTCCGCGTCCGGGTATCACCGCATCCGATCGACGAAACCGATCCGCTGCTGTTTCACAAGATCAGCGCCCGTGCGCGCTACGATACGGCGCTCAGGGAGTGCCAGCCGTGCGACGACGTGATCTTTCGCAATTCGCGGGGAGAGGTCACCGAATCGACAATTGCAAATGTCGTCATGACTTCGGGAGGGAAAGACTGGACGCCGCCGAGGGAGGCGGGGCTCTTGGCGGGGACGCTCCGCGAGGAGCTAATCAGCACGGGCCAGCTGTTCGAGAGGACAATCACCGTCGAGGAGCTCGAGCGGGTTCGGGAGTTCTCTCTGATCAATTCGGTGAGGGGTTGGATGCGTGCTCGGATATGGTAAAGGCAAATTGCGGACTGCGACAGTGAGTTTGCCTGGAGCGGTCAGCTCTCGTGTTGCCAATGCGGTGCCGTTACAACTCAGCGAGAAGGTAAATCCCACTAAGAGCAAGCAAGAAGTACGGAACGAGCACCGCCGCGCCCGCGTAGTCCTTGGCCACCCGCTGCCCAAAAAAGAGCCCGGTGAGCGACACCGCCGCCGTCACCGCGCCATAGAACGCGACCACCGGGTTGTTGCTGAACAGCACCAGCAGGCACCCGATCGCGCTGAGCGCGCCCGCCGCCAGCTCGAGGATCGTGATCACCGTCAGCATCGGCGTCACCGTTCCCGCGAGCGGACTCTTCGCGAAGTGCTTCTTGAAGTAGTCGAGGTTTCCGCGCCGGTCCACGATCTTGTCGATGCTCGACTGCAGAAACAGGATCGCCAGAAACGCCGAGACGAGGGCCTGGAGAACGTAGGTGGCCCCGGCCGGAGAGTGTAGATTCTGCATAGCGATCTCTGAGTTCTGGTGATCTATGGACTGAGCCGTGTTATTGTAGCACTTCGGGGCCACGAGTTCCAATAACCGCCAACGGCATGGGGAGAACACGATGGAGAACGACGACAACGACATCGGCTATATGTTCACCCGCCGCGAAGCGGTCTCCGTTTTCGGCGCGACCGGACTCATGCTTTTGGGGTGTCGCCCTCCCGGGCGATCAGCGGCGGACACCGTGCAGGCGGCGATGGTTGCGGGCGGCGCCGGATCAGGCAGCTGCGTGGCGAGGCCGGCTTCGATCGAAGGGCCGTACTTCGTCGACGAAAAGCTGAACCGCTCGGACATCCGCTCCGATCCGTCGAATGGCGGAACGAAACCCGGCGCGCCGCTCGAGGTGAAGTTCTATGTGTCACGCCTCGCGTCGAACGCGTGCGTACCGGTGGCGGGGCTCCTCGTCGATCTCTGGCAGTGCGACCACCTCGGCGTTTACTCGGATGTGAATGATCCGGACTTCAACACCAAGGGCCAGCGGTTTCTAAGGGGTTACCAGGTTACCGACGCGGCGGGAGTCGCAAGCTTCACAACCATCTACCCCGGCTGGTACTCGGGACGCCCGGCGCACCTTCACTTCAAGATCAGAACGCCGTCATCCTCGGGTAAAGGATTCGACTTCACGTCGCAGCTGTACTTCGACGACAACCTGACGACGCAGGTCTACTCCCAGCCACCTTACGCGGCAAAGGGTCCGCCTGATAGGCGGAACGCCGACGACCAGTTCTACCGGCGGGGCGGGGGTCAGCTGCTGTTGCCGGTAGAGAAGACGGGCAACGGCTACGCCGGGACGTTCAACATCGCCCTACAGGGAGTCTGAGTTCAGGCGCGCTGGACGGACGAAGAACTGCAACTTCCGGTAGTCGTAAGTTGCCGTTATGGGGCTGTAACGAG
>JAYUWU010000207.1:0-23847 GCA_043753365.1 Gemmatimonadaceae bacterium
TGCCGAGGATCAGAGCGCCCAAGGCTCCGATTCCGACCCATACGGTATAGGCGGTACCAATGGGAATCGTCTTCGCCGCGAGAGCGAGAAGGAACATGCTCGCCGCGATTGCCAGTGCCGTGAGGATGCTTGGCACGGGTCGCGTGAAGCCATGCGTGTATTTGAGACCGATCGCCCAGCCGGTTTCGAGGAGGCCGGCGACTATCAGGTAGATCCAGGCCATGTCCAGTTCCCAGGCCGCGCGACGCGGCGGTTAGAGCAGGGACGTCTGGCTGACGTCCTTCCGCGGCGCGGAAAAACACATTCGGCAGCGTGCCTCGTACGACTCTGTCCCGCCAACCATGATCTGCGGCGAATCGTATGGAGCCGGCTGGCCGCCGATCAGTCTCTGGTTCCTGCTGGCAGGTCCACCACAAAGCACGCAGATCGCGTGAAGCTTGTCGACGACCTCGGCGATCGCCATGAGTGCAGGCATCGAACCGAACGGCTCGCCGCGAAAATCAGTGTCTGTCCCTGCAACGATTACCCGCCGGCCGCGGCCTGCAAGTGACGTGACCAGAGGAATGACGCCCTGATCGAGGAACTGTGCTTCGTCGAGCGCAATGACGTGCGCCATCGGATCGATCTGCAGTGCGATCTGGGCGGCCGAATCCGCCGGCAGCGCCTGGACCGTTCTCCCATCGTGACTGGAAACGCTGTAGATGCCGGCGTAGCGCGCATCCAGGTGTGACTTGAACACCTGGACTTTCTTCCGCGCGATGATCGCCCTGCGAACGCGCCGGATGAGCTCCTCGCTCTTGCCGCTGAACATCACCCCGGCAATGACCTCTATCCAGCCACCCGTCTGGTGAAACGACTGGCTCATCAGCTATCGCGGCGGGGTGGACGTGAGAAGCCATCGCGCGGCGGGCGGCGGTCTCCGCTGTCTCTCCGCGGCGGCGCGCCCCGGGATCCTGAATCGCGGGAGCCTCCGTCACGCGCGCCTGGACGCGGACGCGAATCGCGCGAACCGCCCTCGCGTGGACGGCCAGCACCGGGCCCCCGATCGCGAGGCGGACCACCGCGCGCAGCGCCACGATCGAAACTCTCGCGCGGGGGTGCGGGACGCATCACTGCCGCCTGCGACCTCGCATCGATCTCGGCCGCCTTTCGCAGCGTCCGTTCTTTTTCGAGAAGTCGAAGAGCAGCCGCCGCTATCTCGATTCCATCATGGTGATCCAGCAGTGGCTCGAGTGCCAGCACCTCGCGGGCGGCAATCCCTGACTCTATCACGCCGCTGAGCTCGCGCCTGATTGCAACCTCGCGCTCGCGAGCTGCGTTGCCCGGCGCGGTGAGCATGAACGGACGCACCTCGCCGCCCGACATCCGCCTCAGCGTCGCGACTTCCCGTGCCTCGACCAGGGCGACGATCGTCACAGCTCCCGCGCCGGCCGCAGCAGCAAGCTGCGCTCGGGAGGCAGGCATTTCGTAGAAAATCACCGCGTATGTCGAAGCCGGAATGTCGCCCCGGGTGACACGCACTGCAGATGACCCGCCCTCGTATCCAAGCAGGTGCAATGTCGACGAGATGGTCTGCTCGACCTCGTCGTTACCTGCCAGCACGACGGCTGACGGAGGGTCCATGTCATCGAGCAGCCGGCGAAGCGCTGTCGGCCGCGAACCGGCGGTCACAGTCAGGTACTGGATCGGGATCGGCGATCCTTCGGCCTCATCTTCGGGCGGGGCATCACGATGCGCGCGACGCAGGTAGCGCTCGGCGAATGCGTTAACGCGTCCCTCGGAGCGACTCGTCACGACGATTCGCGCAGCGTCCTTCGGCAACTCGCCCATAATGGCTTCGAGGGCTTCGATGTCCTCGTCGTCGCCAGCGAGAATCTCGTCGGCCCAGGCGAGTACGACCGCCTTGATCGAGTCGAGCTTGAGATGACTGCCGCGAACGAGGTCGCGGATGTCTCGTGGCGCTCCCGTCGCGGCGAGCACCGGCCGACCTGCGATGAGCCTGCTCGCCCGGCGCGCACTGGTGACCGGCAGCAACTCGATTCCTGCGGGCCCGGTGAGGCGCAAAACTGCCTCAGCCATCGCGACAGAGCTCTCAGGATCAGCCGTAAGCACGAGCAGCTGGGTGGCCCCGGCTGCCGGGTCGACCCGCTCGAGCGGACCCGTCAGAAATGCGGGTACCGACGCCATCGAGCGCGGTAGTGTGTGAACTACATTCTGACTGCGACCAGAGCCGCGCTCCTCTCTATCTTCGGGTTCCACCTTTCGTGCTCCTGAAAGCGCAATGGCGCAGCTTCCGCCGCGCCGATACTGTTATTATCCGTGTTGGTGGCGGGGTCCGCCGCCGAACCCGAAACATAGCAGAATCCCTGCGGCATCGCCGACCGCGACCGCAACGCTGCCGACCCCTTCCCGAAGAGTCGATGATCACCGCAATCGTCCTGATCAAAGCCGAGCCGAGGTCAATCCAGCAGTGCGCGACGAGGCTGGCGGGCATCGAGGGCGTGTCACAGGTCTATTCAGTATCGGGCGAATGGGATCTCGTCGCGATTGTCGAGGTGAGCGACTACGAAGGCGTTGCTTCGGTCGTGACCGAGCACATAACTACTGTTGAGGGAATCCGCAGCACCCAGACGCTGACCGCATTCAGGGCGTACTCGAAGAAGGACCTCGAGCAGGCGTGGGACATCGGGCTGGAGTGACGCCGGATTCAGGCTATAGCGAAGTGAACCCAGGTTGGCCCTCCTCACACCACGAGGCAACTCGTTTCATTCTAAGCCGACTTCCGGGCAGCTCGCCTCTGGCGGGCGCACCGACGGATCCCGGCCGCATCGCGCGCCCGGAAGAGCCGGCGGTTCTCGTCGCGCCTGAAGTTATTGGCGGCGGCTCTTTTGCCGGGATTCACGTCACCGACCCGCGTGAGGCGCGGGGTGCCTCAGGATTCGCGGCATTTCTTGACGGCTCACAGGACATGCGGGTCGTAAACCAGTCGAACGGAATCCCGATCGTCTGGGCAACCGCCTCGGCCACTGTGCGCGCTCGCGTGAATCGCCGGCTCGTTTCATGGGAGAGCAGACCACCGCTTGTCAGTCGCCGATTTTATCTTCCGTTCCGGTATGTCGATGCCACGGCGAGCAAGCTGGCCGAGGACGATCTTTTCGTCGATACCGGTGTCGCTGACGCGTCCGGCAATTTTCCATCGCGGCATCCGGCTGCGCTGATGGAAGCCGCCGTCAAGCGGGTGCAATTCGATCGAGAGACGCTCGAGCGACAGCTTGCAGAAGACTGGTGCAGTACCGAGGAGGGAGTTCTGTTCGTCGACGGCAGCATCACTGCAAGCCAGACGGTTTCGCAATCGCGGTTCGCGATCGGGGTGATCAAGAGTCATCGCCGTTTATACGCTGAGGGTGACGCGTTTCACGTGCTGGTGAATCTCGATGCTGGTCACCGCACGTCGTTGTTTAAAGTTTCTCCACGGTCGCGATATCCGGTAGCGAGCTGGTACGTTCGAATCCGTCGTGCGGCCGGCCATGACGCACTCTTCGGGCTCGTTCGCGTTGAAGCCGCAATCACAGATGACATTGGCGAGCGCGCCGATGAAATATCGCGTTGGCTCATTGCGGAGGGCGCGCCGCTCGCCCTTCCGGACGGTCGCTGGGACAAGATGGCATACGGAATCCGGCACACCGAAGAATTCCTGAGAGCGATCTCGTGACCCAGCCACTTGGACGCGTCGTGGCAACGGAGCGGAAGCCAAACACTCCGCACGAGTTTCACTTCTGGACATCGCTGGAGTCGCCAGTTGGCATCGGCACGATCGTGCGCGTTGACGGAGTGCATCCGGTAGACGGACAGCTCCCGCACATCTACGGAATCGTTGTCGAGGGGTTCAGCTACACGGATCTTCAGTCACCAATGCACGATGTGCTTGGACATGATGGATCGCCCGCCAATGCAGGGTTCGCAGTCACTGAGCGCGCAGAAATCCGCCTTTACACGGCGGCTGTACTACGGCAGGTACCTGAGGAACCGCTGCAGCCTGTGCCGATGGGCGAGGTATTTCTTGCGGAGGAAGCCGACGTTGCCGTAGCGCTGAGGATGGACCGCTACCTTCGCGAGGGCGCCAACACGGGTATTCCAGTCGGTGTCTATCGAGCAGGCGCCACTGACTCTGTCGTTTACCTCGATGCTGATTTTCTCCTCGGGCCTGAGGCTGCACACCTCAACATCTCGGGAATGTCGGGGCTTGCGACGAAGACGAGCGCGATCGAATGGCTTCTCTCTTCGGTGTTCACACATTTCCCGGCAGAGAAGGGCTCGATCGCCGCCGTGTGCTTCAACGTCAAAGGGCCTGACCTTTGTTATCTCGACCAGCCGGCTGACCGGCTCGAGGATTCAGACCGCGTTCTTTACGAAAAGATGGGAGTGAAGCCGGAGCCGTTTCAGAACGTCAGATATTTCGCCCCCTACACGGCGAAAGGGTTCACGCTCAATACGCTGCGGTCGAATGAGGCGCTGCTGCACAACGTTTCGCCACTCACATGGGGACTGCGGGAAGTTCTCCAGTACGCGGAGGTGCTCCTCAACAAGGATGACATCGACGCTAAAGCCGACGCTCTCATTGATTTCATAACAGAGCGTGTCGTGGATCGGCGGATGGAAAAGGAAGGTCCGCTCTCCCGTGATCACACGGTTCAGTCGTTCGGCGATCTCGAAGCCTGGTTCAGGGACCTGCTGCAGGGGATGGAGCGTGCCAACTCTGAATCGTGGCGCACTCACCACATCGCGACGATCAGAAAAGTACGCAACAGGCTCTCGAACATCTCGACGCGGTGCGCGGGGCTCGTGACCGACACCGGCGACGTAAGCGACCTGCCATTCGGGAGCTTCGAGGACCGCGCGGTGTATGTAGTCGATGTGGCGTCGCTCGAAGAGGACGCGCAGGATCTGATCTTCGCGCGCATCGTCTCCCGTCTTCGGGAGCACCTCGAGCGCCGCGATCTCGGAGTCAAGCATCTCATCGTTTTTGTCGACGAGCTCAATAAATACGCGCCGGGCGACGGGCAGGAGACCTACGTAAGGAAAATGCTCCTCGATATCGCCGAGCGCGGCAGGTACCTCGGACTCGTGCTGTTCAGCGCGCAGCAGTTCAGGTCGCAGGTGCACCGGCGTGTCGTCGGCAATTCCGGGACGGCGCTCTACGGAAGGATGGACTCCGACGAACTCGCGACACCGGGGTATTCGGTTTTGAGCGCGTCGACGCGTACGAAACTCGCGACGCTCGAGAAGGGACAGCTCATGGTTCGTCACCCGCACTTCACTCAGCCGATCTTCGTGCGATTCCCGCGGCCAGCGGTGATGCTTGGCAGGGACGGGGCCGAGCGTTATCCGCAGGCGACTGACGTGACGCTCGAGAATGCGATTTACCGATCGCTGCGCGAGCTGGATCCCGAGATCACGATGGCGTGGGTGCAGCAGCTCGGCGCGCTGTACGACGAGGACGATCTCATCAGGGCCAGGAACGCGACTCTTCTCGCGAAGCCTGCGAACGTGCGTGCGTTTTTCCAGTCGCGGCTGCGGACCATCTTGCCGGCCGAGTCCCCGTCACAGGGCCGATCGAATGCTCCACAGCTGCGCCCAATTCCGATTGGTGATCCTTATGGCGACTAGTCGCCTCGCGTTGATTGGTGTCCTGCTTGCTGCTGCGCCGGTTGTCGCATCGGCGCAGTCAGTGCTGTTGCAGATTCGTCCGCGGACTGGTGATACCCTCGCCGTGCGGATGGACCAGAAAGTCGAGATGACTGGTGTGCCGACGGGGTGTGCCACCGGTTACGCGGGAAACAAGCGCGCCCCTGCTGCCGATGCACCTGCCGTCGGCTGCTCCGTGTCGACGCGACAGATGACGAGCGTGACGCAGGTTTTCAGCAAGGCGATCGTGAAGCGCGCCACCGGCAACGGTGTTGTTGTTCAGGCAGTGACCGATTCCATACGGACTTCACTCACCGGCGGGCCGGGTCCGGCCGCAACGCCAAAGCGGGTCGCGTCGAACAGTGGAAGTGTCGAGATAGTTGTTTCTACGGACGGTGGCGGTGAGGTGGTCGACGCTGACGCCAGTCCGGAGCTGCGCGCGATCTTCGGCCAGATGCCCGCGACCCTCTCACGGAACGCTGTCGCGGTGGGAGACTCCTGGGTGCGGCAGATGCGCGTGCCCATCGCGACTGAGGACGGTGCTACGAGCCTCGTGAAGGCGACGTTCACACTCGACTCGCTCGGGCGGAACGGAGATGTAGCATTCATCTCGATGAAGGGAACGCTGTCGCACGATCACGAAGATGGCAGCGATTCCGAGCTCGACGGGTGGATTTCAGGAACGATGCAGCTCGATCGGCGCCTTGCGTGGGTTACTCACACGCGTGCCGTCATCGATGTCGAATCGACAGTCAGACCGACAACTGGCGGTGCGCCGATGAGAGTGCGGACGAAGATCACGCAGGTTCTGCGGGCGAAACCGATTCGATGAAACTCGTTCACCTCTCTGACCTGCACCTGGGCTTCAGGCAATATCAGAGGCAGACCGATCGCGGCTTGAATCAGCGTGAGGCCGATGTTGCCAAGGCGTTTCAGAAGGCGATCGACAAGATCATCGAAATCAAGCCGGATGTAATACTCGTCGGCGGTGATGTCTTTCACGCGGTGCGGCCGACGAATCCGGCGATTCTTCATGCCTATGCCCAGTTCGCGCGTCTCGTCGAGACTCTGCCAGATGCGATCGTCGTCATGGTGGCCGGCAACCATGACACCCCGCGAACGACGGAAACCGGCTGGATCCTCAGACTCTTCAGTTCGCTTGGCATAACAGTCGTCGAAGACCAGGCCAAGAATCTCCGCTTTGACGATCTTGCTGTTCTTGCAGTGCCCAGTTCCGCGCCGACGCCGAGCCTGATTGCCGACGCGAGTGCCCGTTACAAGGTTCTCCTGGTTCACAACCTTCTCGACGAGATGGCAGCCCGTATCGGGCCCCACGCGATGTCACCGCGCAACCTGACGCTCTCGGACATAAACCCGGGTCAGTGGGACTATGTCGCGATGGGGCACTACCACGTCTACGAGAAGCTCGCTCCGAATGTCTTCTACTCCGGCGCGATAGAGTATACCAGCAGCAACATCTGGGGAGAGATCGACGAAGAGCATCACCGTGGTGTAAAAGGGAAGGGGTTTATCGAGCACGACCTCGCTACGGGCGCTCACGTCTTTCACCAGCTGCCGCTCGCTCGACGCGTGGTGGACATCAGGCAGATCGAGGGCAAGGGAATGACCTCTGCCGAGCTGAGTGATGCGATCTGCACGGCCGTGGATGGATGCGACGGTGGAATCGATGACAGGATCGTGCGCCTCATCGTGCGCGACGTTCCCCGTCACATCCTTCGCGACATCGACCACCGAAGAATGCGCGAGTTCAAGCGCCGCGCCCTGAACTTCCTGCTTGATGCGCGCCGGCCCGATCCCGTTCGTCTCGAGGCGGCAGGCGGCGCGCCGGGGAAACGCGCTTCGCTCGCGGAGACAGTCAGGCTGATGCTGGAGTCGCGCGAAGTTACACCGGGAATCGACCGGAGGACACTTGTCGATCTTGGGCTCCACTATCTGACTGAAGTCGACCGGCTGGCTCCTGCAAATGCGGGAGAAGAAGCTTGAAGATCAACTCGGTCAAGCTCACCAACTTTCGCCAGCATGTCGACACCGAGATCGTTTTCGATTCCGGCATTACGGGGATCATCGGGCCCAACGGAGCCGGCAAGACGACGATCCTCGAGGCCATCGCCTTCGCCCTTTACGCGTGGGGGAGATCCACGCGCGAGCAGATGCTCTCCATCGCGGCGACGGGACGCCAGCAGATGCAGGTCGAGCTCGAGTTCGAGCTGGGACGCCACCGCTACAGGGTAGTACGCGGCAGGACATCGGCTGACCTCTTTCTCGACGGAGACACATCCCCGATTGCGAATTCTCCGAGCGCGGTGTCGGAGCGCCTGCAGCGCCTGCTCGGAATGTCGCGCGAGGAATTTTTCCGCACCTATTTCACCGGGCAGAAAGAACTCGCGCTGATGGCGGCGATGGTGTCGTCGGAGCGGGCGCGGTTCCTCTCGAAGGTGCTCGGTTACGAGAAGCTGCGACTCGCGCAGGACATGATCGGCGAGAAGCGCCGTGCGCTCATCGCGGAGATCACCGGGCTTCGCGCGGGAATGCCGGATCCGGAAGCGGTCGAGCGCGCGATGTCCGACGCCCGCGAGCGGGTGAAGACAGCGACGGCGACATCTCAGACCGCTGAACATCGGTACGCCACAGCGTCGCGAACGTTGAAGACGGTCGCTCCGAAGTGGGAGCTCGCACAGGGAAACCGCGACAAGGCGCAGGCGATTGCTGTCGAGATTGCATCGAATGAACGTGAAGAGGCGTCGGTAACGCGAAACCTCGAGCGCGTCGGCGCCGAGCTCGGCCTGATCGCCGAATCGCGGGCGGAGCTCGTGCGCCTTCAGGCTGATCTCGAGCCGATGGCCGAGCTTCGCGAAGAGCTGACTATTCTCGACGAGATGTATCGCGAGGAGGGTCGCAGAAAGACGCTCGTCGAGGGTGAGAATGCACTGCGCGAGGAACTCGACAGGCTTGGTGCCCGGCACAAGACTATAGAGTCCGCGCCGGCACAGGAAGAAGAGGTTACGCTCGAGCTCGAGAAGAAACGCCGCGAGCTGGAGGATATCCAGGGCGAGCTTGAAGCACGCCGAACCGACTGGGTGCGTGACAGGCAGGACGCTGATACGAAGCTCCGCGACCTGCGAAAACAATACGTCGAGGTTCAGGAGCAGCGCGAGCGCGTAGTCAGCCTTGGCGCCGATGGAGCGTGTCCGACGTGCAGCCGGAAGCTCGGTGAGAATCTCGACAAGGTCGTCGAGCACCTTACAGAGACGCTCGATACCCTGCGCGTAGACGGCGCTTACTACAACAAGCGATTCGAGCAGCTCTCCGAGATGCCGGCAAACGTTCGCGATCTCGATGAGAGCCGTCAGGGGCTGACGGGCGAGACCGCGGCGCTCGAGCGAAAACTTGCCAGGGTGCAGCTGGCGGTGCAGGAGCTTGGCGGCCTGGTGCGTGATATCGCGGCGAAAGAACGGCGCATCGCGCAGATGCACCGCGACATCGAAGTGATCGCCCGCGGGTTCGACGCTGCGAGATATGATTTCGTCAAAACCGAGATCGCGAAACTGGTTCCGCTGGAGTCGCGTGCGTCGCGCCTTGGTGCGCTGCTCGATCGCGAACCGCTCCTCCTCGAACAGCAGAAAGAGTTTGCCGGCGCCGTGTCATCGCTTCAGTCGCTCCTGGGCACGCTGCGCGTGCGACACAAGCAGATGTCGTTTGCGGCTGCCGACTTCGATCGCCTCAAATCAGAGCACGAACGTTGTTACACCGAGTCGCGCGCCGCGGAGCTCGACGCAAACACGGCTGCCGGAAATCTCCGCAATGCCCGTGAGGCGCTCGAAACCGCGCTGGCGATGGGAGAAGAGTCGCGTGCCCGGCAGGCAACTGTCGCGAAGCGGGAAGATGAGCGGCGACTCCATGAGGAGCTCGATCGTGCGTTCAACGAGATGCGTGCGCAGCTCAATGCGCAGCTGAGGCCGGAACTGTCCGAGCTTGCGACGACGTTCCTTCGCGACCTCCTCGATTCGCGCACTGCCGAGATCGAGCTGGATGAGAAATACAACATCATCGTTCTCGAGGATGGAATCGCGAAACCGGTTCTTTCCGGGGGCGAGGAAGACCTGGCGAACCTCGTGCTGCGGCTCGCGGTGTCGCAGATGATTGCAGAGCGGTCAGGGCAGGTCTTCTCGCTGCTCATACTCGACGAGGTATTCGGGTCCCTTGACGAGGCGCGCCGTTTCAACGTGCTCGAGCTTCTGCGCGTCCTTGGTGACAGGTTCGAGCAGGTCATTCTCATTACGCACATCGAGGCGGTGCGCGACGGGCTCGATCAGGTCATCACAGTTCGCTTTGATCCTTCGATTGCGGCCTCGGTCGTCAGGCAGGCCTCGGGATCCGGAACTGCGACGTCGGGTGATTCCGACGATGCCGAAGGCCCCGTGCTTGAACTGCTGTCATCTGACCTTGCGATACGGCGGGCGGGCTGATGTCAGTGCCGCGCACGTGGCGACAGTCACGCAATCAGAGCGGTCCGCAGCCAATTCGCGAGCGCGATATTCCCGAGCTGAACGAAGTCTTCAGCGAGGCCTTCACTGATCGCTATCGGCGCGACGGTCTCGCTGGCGTAAGGGTTCCCCAGCTGAACCCGCCGGTATGGCGTTTTGCGATCGCCGATGCCGGGGACGGCGCAAGGCTCTGGCGTGACGAACGCGGAAAAGTCATCGCGTTCAACGTGGCTCACATGTCGGGAAAGGAAGCCTGGATGGGCCCGCTCGCCGTGCATCCCGATCACCAGGGCCGCGGACTTGGCAAGAGTGTCGTGAGCACGGGCATCGAGCTCCTGAAAAAGCGCGGCGCTTCGGTGATCGGCCTCGAGACGATGCCCCGGACGATGGACAACATCGGATTCTATTCGTCGCTCGGGATGAATCCCGGATACCTGACTCTGACTCTCACCGTCGACGGAGTATTCGCTCCTCCCATGACGGGACACCGGCGCGCCTTGAGGCTGGGAACTCTTCCGGCGGACGAAATCGAAAAGGCGGTAAAGGAATGCAGAGTGGTCGCTGATTCGATTCTGGCAGGGTACGATTTCTCACGGGAGATTCAGCTTACCGAGGAGCTGGCGCTTGGCGATACGCTGATGCTCATGGACGGCGACACCCTCGCTGGCTTCGCGCTCTGCCATTCAGTGCCACTGGTAGAAGGCCGGGCGAGAGAGGAGTTGCGCGTGCTGAAGCTCGTCGTGAGAGACGAGCAGGATTTCGACGTGATGGTGACGATGTTATCCGATCACGCGCGGCGAAGTGGCACTCGCAGGGTCGCACTGCGAATGCAGGGGCAATATCCCGCGGCCTACCGCCAGTTGATGCGTCGCGGTGCACGAGTGAGGTGGTCGGACCTTCGGATGACGCTCGATGGGTTTGGTGAGGTGACGCCAGACAAGGGCATTGTCTTGTCAAACTGGGAAATCTGAAATCCCAAATCGGCGCCGATTCTCAGGCTTAAGACCAGAACAAATTGGGGAGTGGGGTGAGAACTGCTTAGTTAAATGAGAGCCCTCTCGATGACCGGCAGGGATCCGGATTTCCGGGGATTTCCTCTTTTGGTGAAGACGGCTCAGCAGGTCTGCAGTTTCAGCTGTTCCGCTCTAAACCCTAAATGAGAAAAGCTCGGAACCCGGTGGCATGCCATCGCTCGAGAGGGCACTCAAGTAACTCGGCGGTTCTCACCCCACTCCCCAATTTTGTTTCTGCGTTTGTGAGTTCAGCTCCTGAACAGTGACGATATTGCTGACCCGACAGTAATCTTTCGCAGGTAGAGCAGCTCCTCCGGCGCAAACGGGACCGGGTCGATCCCAAGTTTGTCCTTCAGATCGTTATGCTCGATGACATTGTCGATGTCGAGGAGGTCGAGCAGTCCGGTAGTAACCGGCGGATTCGGGAGCAGCTTCTGTGCGAGCGCGACCAGCGGCCTTATCGCCGGGACCGGTACTCCGACGAGTGCGCGAGATGCATTCATGGCGATGAGTATTCGCTCAGTCATCTGCCGAAGGCTTAGTACGGCAGGCCCACCGATTGAGTAACTGTGCCTGACTGTCGAGTCGTCGCCCAGTGAGCTGACGACCGCACGAGCAACGTCGGCGACTGCAACCGGCTGAAACCGCGCCACGCCGCCGCCAGGAAGCGGAAAGACCAGAGGCGAGAGGCGAACCAGACGTGCAAGCACGTTCACGAATTCGTCCTCGGGGCCAAAAATCACCGAGGGCTTCAGAATCGTCCATCGAAGACTGCTTTCCTGTACCATGTCCTGCGCGGCACCCTTGCTCCGCAGGAATGCGTACGGAGACTCGCTGTCAGCACCGTTCTGCGACATGTAGACCAGACGCTCGACGGACTCGGCTTTTGCGCTGTCAATGAGCACTCGCGTCGCGTCGGTGTTCACGTCGCCGTAGGTCTGTCCCGGTTTTTCGATGGCGATTGCTGCAAGGTGAACGAGAGAGCCGGCTCCGGCGAGTGCGCTGCGCATGTCGGCGACGTTCCGGACGTCGCCTGTCCTGATTTCGACGGGGAGGTGTCCAAGACGCTGTGCGGCTTTCGTGGTGTTCCGGACGATCGCCCTCACCTTCCAGCCTTGATGAGAAAGCTGCTCGCAGACGTAAGTACCGACGAGTCCTGAGGCGCCGGTTACAACCACAGGCTGGTCGCGAAGGGCGGCCGACATCTGAGGCTGTTCGGCGACGGCGGTCCCTGAGCTCACTTCGCCCAGGAAGTCGGAGGTATGGCGCGCGTCGTTAGTCATCGAGGAGCAGCGGCTAATGCCTGGGTTTCGGCTTGTTCACCTTTGTCACCTTGCTTCGGGCCGAGATCCGCCAGAAGAGCACGAAGCAACCTATCGTGAGCAGAAGGTGTACATATCCGGGTGCTTCGGTGGTGAAAGTCACTACCGCCCACACAACGAGCAAAACGACTGCTGCGACGATTCCGAGGTCCATTCTAATTTCGTTGACGGTAAGTTTGTACGCCCGTAAATTATAGTAGATAGGGAGATGTGATGTTGCATCTCCGCGGGGCGGAGAGAATCACTTTTTGAGCCGTTAAGTCCTCCGGGTGGGTCCGATAAGTCGTGCTGATGTCATGCCCCAGTGCGGGGAAGGCAAGAGGCAGCGGTGAGGGCCTCATACATTCGACAGGGCTTCAAAAACCCTCTTCGTTCCTGTGTTTCAGCTCCGCCGTCGCCGTTGTTTGTGTGACGGCGGAGTTTTTTTGCGTCTGCATCGCCTACCGCCTCCGAATTGCCATGCCGATAGTCACAATAACCAGACGAATGAAGTTCAACGCGGCTCACCGCGTGTACAATCCTGCCATGTCGGATGCCGAGAACGCGTCGACGTTCGGAAAGTGCAATAATCCGAACTGGCATGGCCACAACTACACGCTCGACGTCTCCGTCGAAGGCGAAGTCTCCGACAGGACGGGCTACGTGATCGACCTTGGTGAGCTTCGTGACCTGGTCGAGCGCCGCGTGATCGGCCTGGTCGATCATCGAAACTTCAATCTCGACGTGCCTTTCATGCAGGGCGTGATCCCGACGTCTGAGAACATCGTTGTTGCGTTCTGGGACATCCTCGAGCCGGTGGTTAAGCCCGCGAGGCTGAAGCGACTGGTTCTCTGGGAAACAGACAATAACTACGTCGAGTACACAGGAAGCTGAACATTACAATCCGGAAAGAAAATGCAGACTGAAGCCGAAGAGACGCAGGACCTCGAGGACCTCGTCCGCCGACAGCTTGAGCTGATCGGCGAGGATCCCGACAGGGAAGGGCTGCTCAAGACTCCGGCTCGCGTCGCGGCATCGCTCAAGTGGCTGACGCGCGGTTATGAGCGGGATGCGCGGCAGGTCATCGGCGACGCACTGTTCGAGGAAAGCCATGGCAACATGGTGATGGTTCGGGACATCGAGCTGTACTCGATGTGTGAGCACCACATGCTTCCATTTTACGGCAAGGCGCACGTCGCCTACATCCCCGACGGCAGAATCGTCGGCTTGTCGAAGCTCCCGCGCGTTGTCGACGTGTTTGCGCAACGGCTCCAGGTGCAGGAGAGACTCACCGAACAGATCGCCCAGGCAATCAGCGAAGTCCTGGAGCCGCTTGGGGTTGGCGTGGTGATCGAGGCATATCATCTCTGCATGATGATGCGCGGCGTGCAGAAGCAGAATTCCAAAACCATCACATCGGCACTCCGGGGTGTCTTTCGCGACGACCCGAAGACGCGTGATGAATTTCTGAGGCTTGCCCACAACGGAAGAGCCTGATGAGCGGGGCCATCGACGCATCCGAGGGGCTTGACCAGGCTGACGAATTCACCCTGACTGGACGAACGGCCGTAGTGACAGGGGCGTCGCGCGGTATCGGGGCGGAGATTGCACAGTGGCTAGCCTTGTCGGGAGCGCGAGTCGCTCTCGTCGCCCGTTCGCGCAACCTGCTGGTACAGCTGGCGGACCGGATCGGCAACGGGGCGATCGCCGTGGATGCCGACCTTGCCAGTGTGCAATCCGCCACTGAAGCAGCCGGCCGGGTGCGTGACGCCCTGAGCGGCGCCCCGGACATACTCGTGAACAATGCGGGGATTTTTCAGATCACCCCGCTGGAAGACATGACCGTCGATACTTACTCGGTCGCGCTCGCAACCAATCTCATCGCACCATTCGTGTTTACGAAGGCATTCCTCCCCGAAATGCGCGCCCGCGCAGCCGGCCACATCGTCACGATCGGGTCAGTCGCCGACCGGTCGATATTTCCCGGTAACGGCGTCTACTCCGCAACGAAGTTCGGCGCGCGGGCAATTCATGAAGTGTTGCGAGAGGAAACGCGTGGAAGTGGAGTGCGGGTGACACTCGTTTCGCCATCGAGTGTCGACACGGGTATATGGGAAGGGATCCGGTTTCCCGACGGTGGTGAGCCTGATCGCTCTGGCATGCTGGATCGTGGAGCGGTCGCCAACGCAGTGCTGTTCGCGCTCACCCAGCCAGCCGACGTCAACATCGACGAGATGCGACTCTCGCGGGCGTGAGCTGAAGTGTTCATTGAGCTGATCGACCTGCTCCGGTGTCCGCGGGAGCACCAGGACAGCTGGCTCGTCGCGGCCTTCACGAAAATGGACGGCCGATTCGTCATCGAAGGCAACCTCGGCTGCCCGGTGTGCTCCGCCAGTTATCCCGTGGTCCGTGGTGTCGCCCAGTTTGCACAAGGCCACGAGCACTCAGTTGTCTCTGTACCTGCGGAAGCGACCGAGCCGCTGCGCATCGCCGCGATGCTCAATCTCACGCGCCCGGGATCTGTTGTAGTGCTCGAGGGAAGCTCATCCCTTAACGCAGCGGCGATCGTCAGGCTGACCGAGGCGAGGGTGATCGCGATGAACGCATCAAGTCAGGTACCTGAGACTGAGCGTGTTGCCGAAATCACCGCCGGCAATCGCATCCCGATTGCAGCGCGATCGGTCGACGGCGTCGTCATCGAGTCGCGCACTGAAGAAATGCTGCAGGAAGCGCTGCGGGTACTTGTGCCCGGCGGGCGAATCGTGGCGCCAGCGGATACGAAGTTGGGAAGCCTTTTTCGCGAGATCGCCCGCGATGCCCGAAACGTCGTCGGAGAAACGATCGGCCAGCTTGTAACGCTGGGCAGAGTTGCCGGGCGCTAGCCGCCGGTATACATCGCGTCGATGATCGACTTGTAGTTCTTGTCGACGACCCGGCGCTTCACCTTCTGGGTTGGCGTCATCTCGCCCTGCTCGAGCGAGAAGTCCTGCTCGAGAAGCGCAATCTTTTTCGGGCGCTCGTACTGCGCGAGACCACCGAGCATCCCCAGGACTTCTTCCTCCATCTTCGCGTGCACCGCAGGCATGCGGATAAGCTGCGTGCGGTCGGTCCAGATGAAATTCCTGCGCTTTGCCCATGTTTCCAGCTGCTCGAAGTTCGGTACGATCAGCATCGATGGGAATCTCCGCTTGTCTCCGAGCATCACCGCCTGGCTCACGTACTTGTTGGTCTTGACGAGATTCTCGACCGGTTGCGGTGCGATGTTCTTGCCGCCGGCCGTGACGATGATGTCCTTCTTTCGATCGGTGATGGCAAGAAACCCATCACGCAGCTCGCCGATGTCACCTGTGTGGAACCAGCCATTTTCATCTATCGCTTCTGCGGTAGCCTGAGGGTTGTTGTAGTACCCCTTCATGACGCCAGGGCCGCGAGTGACGATCTCCCCGTCTTCCGCGATTCTTACCTCGACACCCTCGATCGGGCGGCCGATCGTCCCGATCCTGAAATCCTCGGTGGTGTTGACGCCGATCACAGGCGACGTCTCCGTCAGACCATAACCCTCGAGGATGATCAAGCCGGCTGCGTAGAAAAACTTGTTGATCTCCGGCGCGAGCGGCGCGCCCCCCGAGACGAAAAACCGGAGTCGCCCGCCGGTTCGGGCCTTGAGCTTCGAGAAGACGAGCTTCTGCGCAATCGCATACTTGCGGGCAAGCAGCGCATTCGGCTCTCCGCCCGCCAGCTTCACGTCAGCCCACTTCTCGGCCACATCGCGTGCCCAGAAAAAAATCTTCTTCTTGAGGAATCCGCCCGACAGCGCGTTCTGCAGGACCCGCGCGTACATCTTCTCATACAGCCGTGGTACCGAGAAGACGACGGTGGGCCTTACCTCCACCATATTCACCGGAACAGTGTCGAGGCTCTCGGCATAGGCGATCGAGGTGCCGGTTGCGAACATCAGGTAGTCGCCCATCCTCTCGAAGATGTGCGAGAGCGGGAGGAAGCTCAGCGAAATATCGGAGCCGTCGAACGGCATCTTCATCCGCGTTGCCTCGACGTTCGACCTGATGTTGTTGTGCGTCAGCATGACGCCTTTCGGATTACCCGTTGTCCCGGACGTGTAGATCAGCGTCGCCAGGTCGTCGGGCTCGACACTTTCCGCGTTGGCGCGATAGGTCGCGAGGGAATCCGGCGTTTCCGCGGCCGCGCCGCGCTGCTCGAGTTCGCTGATCGTCATGTCCGACGCCCCAACCTCTTCAAAGCTGATTACATGGGTCAGCGATGGAACCTGAGTGCGGACACTCGCGATCTTTTCGGCCTGCTCGGCAGTCGAGACGAAGATCGCGACGGTGCCGGCATCCTTGAGGATGTAGGCTATCTGGTCAGCGGGAAGGGTCGGATAGATCGGGACATCGGTGATTCCCATCGTGAGGCATGCGTAGTCCGCGATTGCCCACTCAGGCCTGTTTTCGGCGAGGATGCCCACACGATCGCCGCGCTTGATGCCGAGGGTTCCGAGTCCAATGGCGCAGTGTCGCACGCGCTTCAGGATCTCACGATGCGAAATTTTCTCGTAGCGGTCGCCTTTCTTGAACTGCAGAGCATCCGGCTTGTCGAACCGCTCGATCGCGTCGAAAAATATTTCGTTGAGCGTTCCAGGTGTGGGCGGTGGTCCCCCGCTCACGATGCCAGTCCCGGTAACAGCCGATGTCGTTGTCATCTTGGCTTGACCTCGAGAACGAGACGTGTTGGACTCCCTCGAACATGCTGGCCGCGGTACTTCACACTCGCCATCACGATCACCGAATCGACCGCCGCGACAAGGCGTGAAACATCGAGCCGGATCCTCCTGTTGGCTACACCCGACGCATCGGTTGTATCGACGCTTGTTGCGCTGCCTGCATCGTTTACAAGGCGCGCGAGCTCTGGATGCGCGGCCGCGACTATGTCGAATGTGACCCTGAACGACTGAACAGCGCTATCTGTTGTCAGCAGCCCGTGCAGTACACGTACCCCCAGTCCATCTGACAGGTTGGCCGCAGTATCCGTCAGGGAATATGACAAGGTGTCGCGCACGTTCGCGCCGATCACTGTGTCCGGACGAAGCACGACGCGGATCGGGATGATCCCGGAAAAACCGTCAAGCGATGCGAGAACTCTCGAGGCGGTCGCGCTGACCGAATCGCCAATCACGATACCGGTTGCGCCGTTGACGCGCACGCGTGAGTCGAGGGCGCTGAAGGTGACCTGTGCGCCCTCCACCGGCTCGCCGAGATAGTTGAACGCCGTGACAGACAGCGGCGCCACGACGCCCGCCGTATCTCGCAGTGAATCACCGACGACGACGGAAGGTGAGGGCAGCGCGTTGATCTGGAACGACAACAGCTCGTCGGTTCCGGTGGGTATGTCGACGCAGGCCAGTATCAATGCGCCCGCGATGAGTGACAGCGGGAGCGCAGGGGCGCTCCGTTTCACAGGAACCGGTCGGCTAGGTGAGTCGCGAGGTTGATGTACGCCTGCGACGCGGGATCGGCCGGGCTGCGCAGTACCACCGGTTGTCCGGCGGCGAAAGCGTCAGCCGTCGCGATGGTGCGCGGGATCAGGATCGGGAATACGATGTTTGACGGAAGGTGCCTGCGGACGTACTCGACGACGCGTTCGCTTGCGGGATTTCCCGGCTCGAACATCGTCATGAGGATCCCGTCGAGTGTCAGCTGGTCGTTTATCGAAGCGATGTCCTGAATGCCGCGAAGAATCTGGGGCGTCGTCTGCAGGGCAAGCGGCTCGCACTGCAGCGGCACGATGACGTGCTGGCTGGCGGAGAGCACCTTGCGTGTGATCGATCCGAGCCCCGGGGGAGCATCAACAACGACGATGTGACAGCGGGCGCGCGCCGTCTCGAGGAGCTCCGGAAGAATGTCGGTTTCGCTGATGAGCTGCTGGTAGATCGCATGATCAGCTTCGTCAGAGACGGATCCGGCGAGGATGGCGCGAAGCCACGGGAGAGCAGTCGGCAGAATCACGTCGCGAAGCGCCTTCTCGCCGTTCAGATAATCGGCGAAGCCCGCGGTCTGGTGATCGCGCTTGAGACCTACGCCGTAGCGCACCGAACCCTGCGGATCCACGTCGATGATCAGCGTCTTGAGCCCGCGCCGCGCGAACGCGGCAGCCAGGTTTACGGCCGTTGTTGTCTTACCGACTCCACCTTTCTGGCTGACAATGGCAAGCACATCACCCATCTACTCGGTTACCTCAGGATACTCGCCGCTCGCGAGTTCCTCGGATCCAAGGTCGTCAGGTGCGGGCTCTTCGTCAGTCGTCCTGATCCTCTCGAGCGTTTCCCGCGCGTGCCTGATCCACCTGTCCGCCTCGGCGCTCGGCGCCGGAGGGTCCATCAGGAAGGACTCGAGGTGAAACGCTGCGTTGCTGGTTTCTCCCCGGCGGAGAAGCAGGAACGCCAGGCCGTAATGCGCACCAGAAAGTTTCGGCTGGATCTCCAGCGCGCGACGGTAGCAGCGGATCGCCTCGGTCTGGCGCCCTGTGCGCGAGAATGCGATCGCCATGTTCTGCAAGACTTTGTGGTTGGTCGGCTGATCGCGCAAGGCGAGCTGATACGAAGTCAGGGCGGCCTCGTAATCACCCTGCCGCTCGAGCGCGAGGCCCTCGCTGAGGTAATCGAGGCGCTTCTGCTCGTTCTTCGGTTTTCCTCCGCTGAATCGACTCCAGAAAGACATTTGAGCGAATCTACCGTCGAACAACCATTAGAGCTAGGTTCCGAATGACATGTCACCGCGAAGACAAACAGTGGATCCGGCGCAGGGAGTTCTGCAGGTCGAGTGGCCGCTCTTCGGCGAGCTCTCCCGCGCCCTTGCCCTGAAGGTTTCGCGCGAGTACGACCCGGACGTTGTCGTGGGCATCGCGACTGCGGGCGTGGTGCCAGGCGCCGTCGTCGCCGCGATGCTCGGGCGGGAATTCTACTCGATCATCATCAGCCGGCACTACAGGGCCGAAGAGACGCGCCAGACGCCGGCAATTTTTGGAGCTGCGCCGGTCGAGGTCCGCGGCCAGCGGGTGCTCATCGTCGATGAAACCTGCGATTCTGGAGAGACGATGCGGCTTGCCGTCGCAGCCATCGTCAACGCGGGCGCGAAAGAGGTGCGCACGGCCGTCGAGTTCAAGACCGGTGACTACGAGCCGGATTTCCATTCCCTCGCGACTCAGAGCACGATCATCCTGCCATGGGACCGGGAAGTGATCATCGATGGCGAGCTGGTGCTGAATCCCGCCTACTCCGAATCGCCTTGAGGCTAGTAGCGAAAAGCTTAAAGCTACCGCTAGTTGCCAGCGACTAGACGCTAGCCGCTCGCGTTAGCTGTTCGCTGTTAGCTATAAGCCTTTCAGTTCTTCCCACTTGTAGTTCATCATATCCGCATTTCCCATGATGAACCGGCATCGGGACGAACCGCCGGAGCAGCACTCGGTCTCCAGAACTGCCACCGGATAACCGGCGATCTTTCCGAAGAACGACGCGAGCACACCCGTCGTGACGTGGCACCCGGGTGAGCCGGACGTGCCGCCCTCCCAGCAGTCGGTGATGTCGACGACAGCAACTCCGTCCACTTCATCCTGTGAGAACTCGACGTTCCCCCAGCCGGCCCCGCGAAAAAATTCAGTCGCGCTGGCCCCAAACTGGTCTATTGAGAGCGCGCCAGCGTCACCCGGCCCGTTCCCGTTTTCGCTGAGCCAGCTCTCGAACGCAGCATAAACCGCGTCGCCGCCCGCGTAGCCGGCTTCGCGCAGCGCATTCACTGCCGTGTCTGGCTCAGCCGACGAAAGAACGGCCAGCCGAAGCTCTTTCAGTGTCGGAATCGCAATGCCGACCAGGTGTGTTGTCGAAGAATCCATTCTCAAGGTTAACCAGAATCTGTCGAATCGGCTCCACTGAGCATCCGAAGCAGCTCAGCCTCGTCCACCACTTTGACACCAAGCGTTCGCGCCTTCTCCAGCTTGCTTCCTGCTTCTTCGCCTGCCACCACGAAGCTCGTGCTCTTCGATACCGAGCTCGTAACGCGCCCTCCAGCCTCCTCTACCATCTCAGTCGCGCGCGTTCTCGTAAGCGTCGGCAGCGTGCCGGTAATGACGACTGTCTTACCGGACAGGGCACCACCTTTAGCCACCTGCCGCGGCTCGGCGAAATTAACGCCCGCCTTTCGAAGTTTCTCAACAAGTTCGACTGCCGATGGATCGCGAAAATACGTTACGACTCCGTGAGCGATGATCGGGCCAATTCCCCTCACGGCGCTGACCTCCTCCTCACTGGCGGCGGCAATCGCATCGAGCGTCCCGAAATGTCGTGCAAGCAGCTGTGCGGCAATCGTTCCCACATGGCGGACGCCCAGTGCGCCAAGCAGCCTCGATAGTGGCTGGCCCCTGGACTGCTCGATTGCCGCGAGAAGCGCGTCAGTTCCTTTCTCCGCATAACCTTCGAGCCCCAGCAACTGATCACGCGTCAATGAATAGAGGTCGGCCGCATCGGATACGAGTTCTGCCGCGATCAGCTGGTCGATCCGCGCATACGAGAGCCCGCGTATGTCCATCGCGCCACGCGATGCGAAATAGACAAGGCCCTCTAGACGCTTGCCCGGGCAAGCGACATTCGGACAGTAGATTGCAACCTCTTCCTCGTCCCTCTCCACAGGTGTTGCGCACGAGGGACACTTCTGCGGCATCGTCCAAGGCTTTCCCCGAGGTTCGCTCTTCTCCGGAATCGACGCGATGATCTGCGGGATCACTTCACCGGCTCGCTTGACCTGCACCACGTCCCCGATCCGGAGATCCTTTCTCTGGATGAGGTCTTCGTTGTGAAGCGTCGCAAGCTTGACGATCACTCCGCCGATCTCAACCGGATCCAGCATCGCGTATGGGTTGAGCGCGCCGGTCCGGCCAACGTTCACCCGAATGTCGAGGAGCCTCGTCTCCGCAATGTCTGGCGCGAACTTCCGGGCAATTGCCCAGCGCGGCTCGCGACCCCCGACCACGCCCAGCTCGTCCTGAAGACCGAGGTTGTCGATTTTCACCACGCCGCCGTCAATCGCAAAGTTCAGCGTGCCGCGAACGTTGTGCTCGATCCTGTGAGCCCAGTCGAAAACCGCGTCCAATGTCTCGCAGCGCTCACGGTGTGGCGCGACGGGGATTCCCCATTCAGCGAGTTGTTCCAGGAGATCCCACTGCGTGCGGAAGGGAAGGGTTGCAGGATCCTCAGCCGCAACTGAGTATCCGAAGAATCTGAGCGGTCTCCGGGCGGTCACCGCGGGATCGAGCTGTCTCAACGCCCCGGCGGCGGCGTTTCGTGGATTTGCAAAAACCGGCTCGCCCGATCTGACGCGCTCCTCATTCATCTTCTCGAACCTGTCGAACGGCATGTAGATCTCACCGCGAATTTCGATGCGGCCCGCAGGAGCGCTTCCGGAAAGCCGAAGTGGAACGTCCCTGACAGTCTGGAGGTTAGGAGTAACCACTTCACCGATGCTTCCATTTCCGCGTGTCGCTCCGACGACGAAGAGCCCGTCCTCGTATGTGAGGCTGACCGCCGCACCGTCGATCTTCAGCTCCACGGCATAACCGGAGCTCCCTACGTCGGCTCCCGCAACACGGATCAGTCGCTCCTGCCATGCCGCGAGCTCTGCATCATCGAATGCGTTGCCGAGCGACAGCATGGTGACCATGTGCTGGTGTTTTGTGAGGGCGCTCTGGGGAGCGGCACCGACGCGAACGGTCGGGGAGTCCGGTGTCCTGAGCTCAGGATGCACCGATTCGAGATCCTGAAGCTCACGAAAAAGTGCATCGTATTCCCTGTCCGGGAGAACAGGGGCGTCGAGTACGTAATATTCGTGCGACGCGCGGTTAAGGGTGTCCCTCAACTGCGACGCCCGCGCCGTGGGACTCCCCTTTGTGTCCGGTTTCTGTTTGCTCGGCATGCGCGTCGTCTTCCGCTTCCGTGTGTTCGTTGAACTCGCTCGAATCGAAGCGCACTACCCGGTTCCTCCCGAGCTCCTTCGCAACATACAGTGCGTCGTCCGCCGCCTTGAGCATCTCTTCGCGGCCTGATACACGCGGGTGCGGCCACGCCGCCACGCCGCAACTCATCGTTCGCTTGAGCGTTCCGCCCTCGAACGAAAATGTATGGTCGTCCACGCGTTGCCGCAGCCTTTCCGCAAACGTGACAGCAGAATCGAGCACGGTCCCGGGCAGCAGTAACAGGAATTCCTCGCCGCCATACCTGCCGACCCTGTCGATTTCCCTCGCCTCAGCCTTGAGGATTTCCGCAAACTGCTTGAGCACTTCGTCACCCGCGGCATGACCGTAGGTGTCATTCACTTTCTTGAAGTGATCGATATCGCACATCACGCATGCTATCGGCTCGTGAAGGCGAAGCGAATGCTCGAACAGCTCATGCAGCCGCTGCTCGAGTGAGCGCCTGTTGTCGACGCCGGTGAGGCCGTCAGTCAGCGAGATGTGGAGAAGCGTGTCGTTCATGACCGAGAGTTCCTTCTCTCGCTCGCTCAGCGCCTGCTGGAGCTTCTTGATACGAAGCAGGGACCTGACGCGCGCCTCGAGCTCGGCGAAGTTAATCGGCTTGGTTACGTAGTCGTCGGCGCCCGCTTCGAGTCCGGCCACCATCCGCTCCGTTGAATCGAGAGCGGTCTGCATGATAACAGGAATGAACGGCAGATTGGTGTCGGCCTTGAGCCGTTTGACTACCTCGAGGCCGTCCATGTCGGGCATCATGACGTCGAGAAGCACCAGATCGGGGATCCATTCATTGATGGTATCCAATGCTTCCTGCCCGCTATTCGCCCCTCTTACATCGTAACCACGCGCCTCGAGCCGGGCGCGCAGGACTTCAACGTTGTCTTCGTGATCGTCGACAACGAGGATCCTCCGTTTGCTGCTCGTGCTGGCAGTCTCCTCAGTGGCCATTGTCGCGGCCCAGGAATCGCTGCACCTCTGCCACGACTGCCCTGGGCTCACATGGCTTGGCGAGATAACCGTCGCAACCCACCTCGAACGCCTTCTCCCGGTCTGATGCCAGGGCGTGCGCCGTCAATGCGATAATCGGGATGTGCTTGGTGTCAGGATCGTGTTTGAGAACCTGTGTCGCTTCCCAGCCATCGATTATCGGGATCGATATATCCATCAGTATGAGGTCCGGCTTCGATGCCCTCGCCTTCGCTATACCTTCTTCCCCATTCCAGGCTTCGGTTACCTCGTAACCGAAATGCTTCAGAATGGTGGAATAAACGATCCGATTGTCTTCATTGTCCTCAACAAGCAGAATCAACTTAC
>JAYUWU010000208.1:0-8275 GCA_043753365.1 Gemmatimonadaceae bacterium
GGATTCGTGCGATTCGCGTCGAGCTTCTTTCGCGACAGGTGGACGATTACGATGTGAGGATACTTGCCGAACCGCGCGAAGTACTTCTGCTGCATCGACCTGACGAGCTCGTCAGTGTTGAGGTCTGTCGTAGTTGTCGCTGACCCGCCACAGGCGCTTGCCGTGCGGTCGGGTATTTCCGACGGCGTCAAGGATCCGCCGTGCGGAGCGGTGAAGATTACCGGCGCGTTACCAGCAACGTATTCGATGTAGTTATTGCGGCCGAAATACGACACGCCCGGCGTGTATGGACCAGCGGGTATGGCGTATCTCGGCGATTCGGACGGCTCGTTCGCTGCGGGTTCGGAGGGTGACGTGCAGGATGACGCGACAGCGAAGTAAAGCGAAATTGCGACAAGTCTGCCGCTGTTCATCTGATTTGCTCCCGTATTGGCTCCAGACTGTAACGCGGACCAGCGGACTTCGCCAGATCGCACCCAGAGGATACATCGGGAAGCCATGGTGGAGGCCCACCGCCGGGCATGCCCGACGATGGGTGAACTGCTGTCGGTCAGCGGCGACGACGGGAGCTGCTGGCGACATAGCTGCCGACTTCCCGCCCCTGGGCGAGGCCCACATCTACCGCATGGCGAAAATGAAAACCGACGTAAATGCGTGAAAGCGCGTTTTCAATTGCCGCGTCTGCTACGGTGCGATACGTCCGCGTGACGCCCGGCAGTGTTGTACTGGTGATCGACAACGCTGGCCCCTTACCGGGAAGCGCAGGCGCCGAGTGCGATTGTGCTTTTCCCGGCAACTGGGGGACCGGCGGTAAGCGTCACCGGCGCCCAATTCCAGCATCGAAGTCCTGCCTGGTCTCACGACGGCAGGTTCTTGTGGATGCTTTCGAATCGTGATGGCACTTCGGGAGAGGCGTATGCCGTTCCCATTTCAGACGACGGGCCGGGTGAGGATTTCGTCCGCATAGGGCTAACTGCTGAATCGATCGGGTTGTCATCCGGGCGCATTGTGTATTCTGTACCCGCACGGCGTGCGAATATCTGGAGCGTCCCATTGCCGGGTGATTCTTTACTCACGATCGGCGACGCCAGGCGCATAACGTCCGGAACAGGACTCATCGAGCTGGTGGCCGCTTCGCCCGGAAGCACGTGGATCGTATATGACAGTAACGCCAGCGGCAACGCCGATCTCTACCGAATCTCAACCGAAGGCGGTCAGCCCGAGCGACTGACATCGGACCCTCGGCCGGAATATGCAGGAGCGCTCTCTCCTGACGGCACCGAGCTCGCGTGGCAGCGATTTGTGAATGGCCAACGGCATGTCTTTGTCAGGCAGCTGGAAAGCGATGTCGAGGTGGAAATCATGCCTGTACTAGGAGACCAAGGCGTTCCGCGCTGGTCTCCCGACGGTAACGCATTGGCCGCCTGGAGTCACGACACGGAGGAAGGAACGATCTTTGTCGTAAGGCGGGATGATCGCGGACAATGGCAGCGCCCGGCATGGCGACTGAAGGGTGGGCAGCTCCCGGTCTGGTCACACGATGCGCGAATGCTGGCCTTCGTGAAGTACGACGGGAGAATTGAGACCATTCCCGCCGATTCCGGCGAAGTGCGTACAGTGTACGCTCCGCGTCCGGCGAGTGACGATCCGGTCGCCTCGAATCTCGTGTGGAGTCTCGACCCGGCGACCATCTGGTTCATCGGGAGTAACTCGCAAGGCCGTGGCGGGATATGGTCAGTGCCGGCCGAGGGAGGCCGGGCACGTCTTCGTGTACGTCTGGACGATCCGTCGGGCAGGTTGCACGGCCCGATGCTCGGCTCGGACGGATCGAGGTTCTACTTCACGCTGGACGAGCGCTTCAGCAACGTTCGCTGGGCCGAGCTCCGTGATCTCAATTCCGAATGAGTGCAGCCCGCCGCCATCTTCCCAACGATGGCGGCGGTGAGTGTCTGAGCTTAGTCGTTCAGCACGAACGTCACCTTCATCAGCACGCGGTACTCAGAGACCTGGCCGTTCGCGATTACTACCTGCTGACTCTTGATCCATGCTCCACTGACATTCTTCAGCGTCTTGTCAGCCCGCGCGATGCCGGTGTTGATGGCATCCTCGAAGCTCACGGTGGACGACGACTGGATCTCGGTAATTTTTGCGACTGACATGCTCACCTCTCGGGTTTTTTGGAACGGATGACTCGAGATTCTACTTAACGCTGCACAACCGATTCAGCAACGTCAGCCCTGGCGAGCGCTAGAGAAATCCCCAGACCGGCGGGAACGTCATTACGACTCCCAACGCGACCAGCACGAGCGTCCATCCGAGCGCTCGACCAACCGCGACATTCTGATTGCGCCAGCGCGCGTGCATGATTCCCCACGCGATGAGCCACGCGATCACCGCAAGTGTCGACCTTCCCGACAGGCCGCCTGAGGGACCGTAGATCGTCGGCACCGAAAAAATCCCTGCTTCGCTCGCGATTACGAGCAAACCCATCGCGAAGGCGCCGATCCCCGCTGCCATCACCGCGGCGATCGCACCGCCATTCGGAATGGCGGCGATCTCCACGCGAACGTCATCGCTCTTCATGTCGATTCTCCTGTTGCCCTACCAGAGGGGCGCAACCTTGTTGACGAACACACCAAGCAGCGCGACGAACGACACGAGAACAACCGCGATCGCAAGCAGCGAACCTGCGACGCGCCGCAGCGAGGCGTCAGCGAGCAGCGTAGTGCGATGGCGCCTGACGACAAACGCCGCGGCGGTCACGAGCATCGCCGCTATCCACGGCATATGCTCCTTGATCTCCATTCCGAACGTATGAAGCCAGCGCGTATCCGCCCCCGACATCAGCAGCGCACGCGGATATTCGGCCAACGATGCGATTCCCTCGGGTGGCGTGGCCCGATACATCGGGAAAACGATGTAGGTGCCGCCGAGTACTGACATCCAGAGCAGCACTGCGGCTGCTGCGGTGAGCGACGCAAGAGCGTTCGATTGGCGTGGGGGCGGAATGGTTCCTTCGGGCGCGGTCATCGCCCGGAGTGAGAACAGTGCGGTGACCAGCAGCACCAGGGCGCCTCCGCTCAACACGAGGCCGTGGAGCATGGTCCAGAGACTGCGATCGGAGAAGAGCATATGGCTTTTCTGTGTTCGAGATGGTCAGCCATCCTGACGGCTCAGTGAATCTCGACACTGAGAGGATGCGCGGCTGTCAGGTATTCCACGCAAGAGTCGTAGGGATTCCACGCGGCGCAACTCGGCGCCGCTAAGGACGTTTCGCTCGCGCTGCTGAGAAGTCCGCCATATCTTCTGCGTCCATTGCGACAGCAGGCGATATCACATTCATCAACCCCGCGAGTGACCGAGTCCGCTCAGCTTCTCGAACAGCTCGCCGCATCACTTGCCGACCGGTACCGCATAGAGCGTGAGCTCGGATCCGGTGGCATGGCCACGGTTCATCTCGCGCACGACGTGCGTCACGACCGCAAGGTCGCGGTCAAGGTTCTGAAGCCAGAGCTCGCGGCAGTCATCGGCGCCGCACGCTTCCTGGCAGAGATCAAGACCACAGCCAATCTCCAGCATCCGCACATCCTTCCCCTCCACGATTCAGGAGAAGTAGCAGGCACAGTCTTTTACGTAATGCCGTTCATCGACGGCGAATCACTGCGCGACCGGCTTACGCGTGAGAAGCAGCTCCCCATTGCGATAGCAGTCCGCATCGCGACAGAGGTAGCCGACGCACTGCACTACGCGCACTCGCACGGCGTAATCCATCGCGACATCAAGCCTGAGAACATCCTCCTTCACAACGGTCACGCGCTCGTCGCTGACTTTGGCATCGCGCTCGCCGCCAGCAGCGCCGGCTCCCGCATGACCGAGACCGGCATGTCACTCGGCACACCACACTACATGGCGCCCGAGCAGGCGATGGGCGAGCGTGATCTCGATGCGCGCACCGATGTATACGCGCTCGGCGCAGTGCTGTACGAGATGCTGACGGGCCAGCCACCGTTCACGGGTCCGACGGCGCAGGCGATCGTCGCGAAGGTGATAATTGAAAAGCCAACTCCGATCTCGAAGCTGAGAAGCAGTGTTGGGGACGATCTCGAGAGCGCGATACTCACCGCTCTCGAGAAACTTCCCGCTGATCGATTCGACTCGGCCCAAGCTTTCGCGGCGGCAATTGGCGATGAGCCAGGAACCGCGCCGCGACGCGCGCAACGTCGCAGAACGCCTGAGACATTTCCGTGGAGAACGCTCAGCTTCGTGCTTGCGGGTGTGACCGCGTTGTCTATTGCATGGGCTGCGTGGGCAATAATGTCGCGTGACCGTCAGCATGCCGGACCTGCGTCATACGATGCAGCGCTTCCTGACAGCGCATTGATGAGCTTCGGTGCTGCAGCGCAATCGGGTTATGGCGTTCCCTTCACCGATCTTTCCATCTCACCGGACGGCGCGTTCGCGGTGTACACGTCATCGCGCGGTGATAGCACCTCTCTATGGTATAGAAGCCTGCGTGATGGCGCTGCACATCGGATCGCTGGAACCGGCGGTGGGACCCTTCCGGCGATTTCACCCGATGGGAAGCAGATAGCGTTTCTGAGAGTCGATCAGGTGATGGTCGTGCCAATCGGCGGGGGAACGCCGAAGCAGCTCATGGTCGCCGCAATTCCGGCGCAGATCGACTGGGATTCTCCAACGAGACTTGTCGTCATTCACACTGACGGCACGCGCCTGGCTATGGTCGATCCCGAGGCAGGCCCCATTTCTGATCGAACGATTCCCCGGTGCCAGTTTGCGAGATGGGTCAGGAGCAGAGGCGAGCTCGCCTGCTCCGGAAGCACCGGTACCGGATACATAGTCAATCCTGACAGTCCAGCTCCGGAGGACCTCCGCGTGAGGAATACCGACGGATCTCCGGGCGCTGTAATGCAAGGCTCGGACTTCCGGATTGTCGACGACAAGTATGTAGTCTATCTCTCGCAGGATGGTGAGATTAACGCGGCGACATTTGATCTGGAGAAGCGGCTTGTCGGAAGGGGCGTGCCTCTGGTTGCCGGTATTCGCCGGGAGAATTCGGGCGATGGACAGTTCGACATCTCCGAATCCGGCGATCTCGTGTACGCGCCGGGCTCCAACGCAGAAGTCGGCACTCTGGCTGTAGTGAGACCGAATGCTGAGCCCGTAGCGCTTCCTGTCGCACCTGCAACCTTCCAGCGTTTCGATCTGAGCAGGGACCGGCGATGGCTTGCGGCTGTCGTGCAGGCGAAGGGGATGCAAGAGCTTCGCATCTACAACCTTCGCGACGGACAGAACTTCGTCTGGCTGCGTGCGCCGCTCATTCGTCACCCTTTGTGGAGCCCCGACGGAACAAAGTTGCTCGTATATCTGCGTGACTCGTCAGGCACGGCAATCGTTTCGGGTAATCCGCGATCGA
Source organism: Gemmatimonadaceae bacterium (assembly GCA_043753365.1). Taxonomy (GTDB): domain Bacteria; phylum Gemmatimonadota; class Gemmatimonadetes; order Gemmatimonadales; family Gemmatimonadaceae; genus UBA4720. The sequence goes on from JAYUWU010000208.1 coordinate 5,435, forward strand.
ATACGCGGATCGACACAGTACTTGCCAATGCCAGCAATGACAGTGTTTCCGACATCGTCGAGTACGTTGACGACCACACCGTGCTGGGATTGCACCTCGCGACCGCGACGCTAACGAGTCTCGATCCGACAGTACGCCCAGCGCGGCCCGTTGAGCTTTTTCGCGGTTCGCGTTTCGCGACGATCGCTCCGGGAGGAAAGCTGATTGCCTACCAGGATCCTGACGGCCGGGTGAAGGTGACTGCATACCCGCCTGGCGGGGATGTCATTCAGGTCGCGACCGGAGTCGAGCCGTTGTGGTTGTCGAGCTCAGAGTTCGTATATCGCTCGGGGGTAACCTGGTATTCGATACGGGTCGATCCCGCGACGGGAGAACCACGTGGTGCTCCGGCGGTGTTCGCGCGCGACCCCCGGTTCAACGACACGTCGGGATGGTCAAACCGGCTCTCGCACGATGGCGGAATTATTTACGTACGTGGTCCTGATGAATCGACGGCGCGTTATCTCCGTGTCATGCCGAACTGGGTGTCCCTCATGAAAGCCGCTGTGGACAGCGCTGGTTCGTAGGGCCCACTAGAGCGAGCGTCAGTTCCAACGAGTGGTCAGGCATTCGAGCGTGCACGCCGGCGCGGCCGATCGCGTTCCTTCGCCACACGTTCAGCGAGAAATACCTTAAGGAGCGATTGATACGGCACGTCTCGCTCATTCGCCAACGTACGAAGCTCATTTAACAGACCTTGAGGCGGCCTTAACGATATGGTCGCCGTCGACGGGCGAAGATTGGGGAACGTGACCCGGTGGGCCATGCGGTTTCCCCGGACGGTGAACGCAGCCGTAAAAAGACGGCTGGCTGCCGTCACCCCTAGAGCCAGAATTCGGGCCTCGGCAGATATCAAGGCCGAATTGGCCATTATCACCTAAAACTCCGCGCCCGATGCTCTAACTGCTTAACCGACAACTCTTTAAACCGCTTTCCCACCACATTCAGCACATTTCCGTCTTTTTCGAATCTTCCCTGCACTATCACGAAAGTCGCAAACTTCACGACCTCGCTGAACTCATCAACGAGAAACGAGGGGACCACGACATTGATAAACCCCCACTCGTCCTCGAGCAGCAGAAAAATCGTCCCGTTCGCTGATGCAGGCCGCTGACGAATCGTCACGAGCCCAGCCACGACAATTGGCTCCCCACCCCGAAACCTCAACAATCCCTGGCTATCAACAACACCTGCATTCCGCAGCCGCGCACGCATGTGCTGCATCGGATGCCCGTTGATCGACACACCAGTCGCGAAGTAATCGAGATAGATAAGCTCGGTCACTGACAACCTCCTCGGCTCATGCATCTCCCTAGCAGCAGGAGCGAGAGGCAAAGAGTCACCACATGCCCGCAACGCCTCCCAAGCAGCCCGGCGACGATCCGGCTCCCACGCCGCAAACGCACCCGCCCGCGCCAGCTGCAACGCATCGGCCCGCTTCAACCCACCACGTAGCACGACATCCTCGATCGACACAAACGGTCGCTCGGGATACAACACCGACATAGCCGAGAGATCGTCGAGCGCAATCGCTGCACGTGTACGACCTCCACGCGATTTCCCGATGCTCGTGCCTACACCAACAGCTGACCGACCACCACACGCGAGACGCAACGCATCGAGCGTCTTCTCCCCAAGCCCGCGTATGTGTCTCCACCCAACACGCAACGCCGGCCCGCCAGGATCGCCGAGCCACCCGGCACCACTCCCACCATCAACACCTAGCGCCATCACAGACTCCATCACCGCAGTCTCGTTCGCGCGATCCACACCGGGCCGGTCCAGCAACTCGGTAGTACACTCCCACTCACCATCACGCATACACGGTGGCCGCACGACGACTCCATGTCTCCTCGCATCGTGTATCAACGTCGACGGCGGATAAAACCCCATCGGCCACGAATTCAACAACGCCGCAAAGAATTCCGCGGGATAATGCGCCTTCAACCACCCTGTCGCATACGCAATGAGCGCAAAACTCCACGCATGCGATTCAGGAAATCCGTAATTCGCGAACGACTTCAGATCCTCGACTATCCCGGTCGCAACAGGCTCCGCAACTCCCCGCGCAACCATCCGGTCCCGCAACCGCGCAAGCGTGTCGATCAACCGCTGAACCTTCCTGATATGACCCATGGTCCGCCGCAGCTCATCCGCCTCGGCCGCAGTGTATCCGCCGAGCACCATGGCGATCGACATCGCCTGCTCCTGGAAGATTGGAATCCCCTGCGTCCGCTTGAGGATCGGCTCGAGATCGGGATGCGGATACGTCACCGGCTCCATCCCCCGCCGCCGCGCAGTGTACGGATGAACGAACTTCGCCTGGATCGGACCCGGCCTGATCAACGCAACCTGCACGACGATGTCGTACATCCTGTCTGGCAGCGTATGCAGTATCGACGCAATCTGCGCACGACTCTCGATCTGGAACGTCCCGATGGTCTCGCCGCGCTGAATCAGCGCATATGTCTTCGGATCGTTCACAGGCAGCTTGTACATCTGCGGCCGCTCACCAGTTCGTACTTCTATGTAGTCGAACGCACGTCGCACGAGCGACAACGCACCAAGCCCCAGGAAATCGAACTTCGGAACACCGACAGCATCGAGATCATCCTTGTCGAACTGCACGATGGTCCGCCCCATGGTCGTGTGCTCGATGGGCATGTAATCCCCCAGCGGAGCAGACGACAAAACGAATCCCCCAACGTGTGTTGCTCGCAGCCGCGGCAGCCCTTCAAACGCCGCCATCGCCGTAAGCATAGCCCGGCCACGACCATCGCTGACATCTAGTCCGTACTTAGC
>JAYUWU010000209.1:0-23596 GCA_043753365.1 Gemmatimonadaceae bacterium
GTGCCGGCCACCATCGAGCAGGACGATCTCTCCCGGCTTGATCCCGCCTGCCGCGGCGATGGCGCGGCGCGCCAGTTCGCTCATCCCCAGCTTCAACGACCAGCGGTTCGAGTCGGCTGCCAAATGAGCCGAAGTCCCTCACAACCGTGTAACTCAGAGGAAAGGACGCGTTTGGAGACTCTCTCGTCGCACCCTGCGGCTAGTCGGCCTAACGCAAGCCGGAGATCAGGATGCTAACGACCCGGGATTTGCTGCGACTGGCAGCGCTTGTCATGGGCGGTTCCCTGCCAGCATGCACGAACGATTTCACTGCCCCCGTGACTCCGCCCGCGGTTGCCCCTACCCCAGTTGCACCTGCTCGCGTCTTCGCGTCCCTCGAAGTCCTGACACCTTCGAGCCCGATGGCCCCGATTGCGCTGCTGAATACATGGCGGATCGAGGTTCGCGCTAAAGATCAACACGGCGCTCGGATGATAGTCGGGAAGGGATCGTTCACGATCGCCAGCAGTAACCCCATGGTGGCAACTGTAAGTGAGGAGCGGTTTTTTACTTCGCTGTCTAATGGCGTACCCGACGACTCGTGGATCTCGGCGTACGTCAGGGCCATTGCTCCGGGCGAAGCCGTTATCACCGTGTCGTGGACGATCGGGGAAATAACGAAAACTGCCAAATCAACCATCAGAGTTGAGTCAATTGAGGGATGGTCCTTGAAGGTCAATCCCGCGAGCCTCACGGTGAAGTTGGGTTCAACGGAGCGCGTCCACGCGATGCTACTCGATGCTACCGGGAGGACAAGAATTCGTTACGCCGGTGCGTTCACCGCCGATCGCGATGATGTGGTAGCGGTGTTTGCGGACGACTGGTGCTGTTGTTGGCCATGCGAAGAGATAAACGTTCGTGGCGTTGGCCTGGGCGAAGCAACACTCACTGCCAAGTTTGAGGGCCTATTGGCGAAGATGACCGTGACGGTCGTGCCATCGGACTAACTCCGGTTACGCCGTGGGGGGCGCGTGCCAACAGATGCCTGAATGCAGCAGGGGCCTCCACTTACGTGGAAGCCCCTGGACTGATATGGACGGGTACTAAGTGGAGGCGCGGGGATTCGAACCCCGGTCCGAGACTGAATTCACCACAGCTTCTACGTGCGTATCCCACTGATTGAGGTCTCCAGACGCTGGCCAGTGGGCGGCCCACGGATGGACAAGCCTTCTAAGTTTTCGCGGGCCACCTGAAGGCGTGACAGCCTGCTATCCCGAATTTGCGATACCCTTGAAGCCGCCTCAGGAGGGCTTCCTCAAGAGCAGGTGCAGCAACTCCTAAAAGGAGTTACGCAGCCAGTGCGAGGTTATCGTTCGCAGTTGAAAATTTTCCCGAAGGATTTACCAGGATCCGAGAACCTGGGCACGCAGCCACGGCTTCACCAACCCCGTCGAAGCCAGTCGCCCCCTAACCTCTGAAACATAGGAGGATAGGGGGCGAAAGTCAACGTAAGCGCGTTGCCAATGTGCTTTAGCTCGATAGCCGCAACGCCTTGCTAGAGGCGGGGTTAGCCAATGGCCACTACTTGATGTCCGTTCCCTGGGTGGCCATCACCATCCACCGGCCATCCCGCTTCACGAACGTATCCGTGAAGCGCACTCGGCGGTCGATAGCCTTCCCTGCGGCATCTTTTCCCTTCACGTGATTGATCCCCGTTACAACCGCCATGTCTCCGTTGACCCGAACGTTCATGTTGGAAAGCTGGAGCGACTCATATGTGTTCTTATCAGATTTGTACGACTCAATTGACTGAGCTTTGGTCTCGAGCATGCCGGTAGCACTGGACACTTCGGTGGCATTATTGGCGAAATTCGCGCGAACCCATTCCCCATCGCGGCTCTTCCACGCCTGATTCCAATCCATCTCCATGTAGGTCAGGATGCCAGCGTCCGCCAGTGGGTGACCTGTCGAGCTGGCTACCTTCCACTGCCCACCGGTTTTCTCGAGCACATGGATGGCCCTTGAGTAGAACGGCGCGTTAGTGCTCCCCGCGGCCGCTGGAGACACTACACGGTGCGTGATGACAGCAGTATTCGCGGTGCAGGCAAACTGGTAGTGATCCGACGTCGCTCCTGGCCCCGGATTCGCGCGATTCCCTTCGGCGTCACGTATGGCGTTAGCGATGACAGTGGCCCTGTCCTGGGTCTGAGGGCCTCCGAGTCCGGTGTATCCAGCCGCGTAAATGTTCTCGAGATACGCCCGATCCCCGTTCTGCGAGGCTAAACCCCAAGCCTTGTCGAGTGATTCAAGCGCGATCTTGTCAGCCTGCGAACATTGAGCAGTCAGGTGCGACGGTACTGCGGCAACGAGGAGTGCAGCGACTGCGATGACGCGAACCATGATTAGCTCCTGGATTGTGGGGGCGGCGCGATATGCGCCAAATCAGCGTTTGATATCGCACCCAAGGGCGGACGGCGCAACGGTAAACTGGTGGTTGACCAGACCGTCAGGCTGCGGCTTCGGCAGCCTCGCGATGGCCGGCCAGATACTCGTCGAAAATCCCCTCCACCTCACCAAGCGACTCGACCGCGTACAACTTTCGCTTCATTTCCGCGGCGTCCGGCAGCCCCTTCACATACCAGCCGAGGTGTTTGCGGAACTCGAGCGCCGCCCCACGCAGGTCAGCTTCATATTCCTGAACGAGACGGGCGTGCTCGAGCGCGATCGCGAAGCGCTCCTCGACCGGCGGCGCCGGGCGCATCGGCTTCCCTTCCATGAGATCGCGAGTCTGGTTGAAGACCCACGGCTGGCCGAATGCACCACGGGCGATCATCACGGCCGCACAGCCCGTCTCGCGCCACATCCGGAACGCGTCGTCAGCAGTCTTGATGTCCCCGTTGCCGATCACCGGAATATCCAGCGCGTCGACGACAGCGGCTATCTCCTCCCAACGCGCCGAACCGCTGTACATCTGCGTCCTCGTCCTCGGATGCAGGGCGAGCGCACGTGCGCCCGCATCCTGACAGCGCAGCGCAATCTGCACCGGGTCGCGCATCTCCTCGTTCCACCCGCTCCGGATTTTCACAGTGACCGGCAAGTGCGTGTTTGCCGACACCGAGCGAATCACATCCTGAACAAGACCGAGGTCGCGCAAGCAACCAGATCCGCCGTTGCGACGCACGACTTTCTTTACAGGACAGCCGAAATTGATGTCGATGAACTCTGGCTGGAACACGTCAGTCACCAGCGCGGCGGCATCACCCATCGGCCCCGGCTCACCGCCAAATATCTGTACCCCGATCGGCCGCTCAGCAGCGCCGAACCTCAGCTTGTCGATAGTTGCCGGGTTCTCACGCCGTATCCCTTCCGCCGACAAAAATTCGGTTACGACGACGTCAGCGCCGAACCGCCGGCACATCTGGCGGAACGGTGACTCCGACACTCCCGCCATCGGCGCGAGATAGAGTGGCACTTCATGGTCATGAACAATGGGAAACAGCATGAGATGCAAGCTAAGGGACGCTCCAAGTGCTTGCAACATCGCGGGTTGCCTCGTTGTACGGTCAACGGTAACTTGCGTGATTCGCGCCCGGAGTCCGGGCCGTCACATGCGAGGTAATTGATGGAGCTGCGCGAGTTTTTCTCTGAAGACGCAATCAAGCTGAATCTCGAGGGCGAGACGAAGGACGACGTCCTCAAGGAGCTGATTGGCCTGCTTGGCCTGGATGACAAATCCGAAGGCATGCTCTTCAAGATGCTCAAGCGCAGGGAAAACCTCGGCTCGACAGGCATCGGCCGCGGGATCGCAATTCCCCACTGCCGCTCACTCGTCGTGAGCAAGCTCCGCGTTGCATTCGGCCGCAAGAGCGACGGCCTGGACTTCAAGGCTATCGATGAGAAGCCGGTGAGCTTCTTCTTCCTGATCGTCGCCCCACCCCTCGAGGTCTCGAACCAATACCTCCCGGTACTCGGCAAAATCGCGCAGTTCTCAAAGGAACCCGACGTTCCTGACCGCCTGTTCGGCTTGACCGAGCCGAGTCAGTTCATGGCGTTACTGGAGGAAAAGAGCGTATAAAGCGAGGGGCGAACTCTGCGGCCTCTTTATTCCCATTCGATCGTCGACGGCGGCTTCGAGCTGATGTCGTAGACGACCCGGTTTATCCCGGCGACCTCGTTGATGATCCTGTTCGAGATCCGCGCGAGGATACCGTGCGGGAATGGAAACCAGTCAGCGGTCATGCCATCAGTCGACGTCACCGCGCGCAGGCCGAGTACGTTTTCATACGTGCGCTCATCGCCCATGACTCCAACGCTTCTCACCGGCAGCAACACCGCGAAGGCCTGCCAGATCGAATCGTAAAGTTCAGCCGTCCGGATTTCCTCGAGATAAATCGCGTCGGCCTGCCTGAGAACCTCGAGCTTTTCACGCGACACGTCGCTCAGGATCCTGATTGCCAGGCCCGGGCCCGGGAAAGGATGCCTGCCGACCATCTCTTCCGATAACCCCAGTTCCCTGCCGACTCTTCGCACTTCATCCTTGAAAAGCTCTCGAAGCGGTTCGATCAGCTTGAACTTCATCCCAGGCTTCAAACCACCGACATTGTGATGCGTCTTGATAGTCACTGATGGTCCACCACTCGGCGACGACGACTCGATCACGTCGGGATAGAGTGTTCCCTGCACCAGATATCTTGCATCACTGCCAGCCGCGGCGGCGGCGTCTTCGAACACGTCGATGAAGGTATGCCCGATGATTTTTCGCTTCTGTTCAGGATCCTCCACGCCAGCCAGCGCGTCGAGAAACCGGTCAGATGCATCGACAGTCACCAGCTTGATGCCCATGTGCTGCCGGAACGTGCGCTCCACCTGATCGCGCTCATGCATTCGCAGGAGGCCAGTGTCGACGAAGATGCATGTGAGCTGATCACCAATCGCTCGATGCACCAGCGCTGCGGCGACCGCGGAGTCGACGCCACCTGAAAGCCCGCAGATCACGTTCGCATCACCGACTTCAGTCGCGATCCGCTCCACCTCTGTCTGGATGTATGCTCCCGTCGTCCAGTCAGCATCCGCCCGGCAAACACCAAACAGGAAATTCTCGATGATCTCGCCACCGCGCGGCGTGTGCGTCACCTCAGGATGAAACTGTACGCCGAAGATAGGGCGTGTCTCGTGCCTGAACGCCGTGACAGGGTTGCCCCTGCTTGCGGCAATAGTGACATAACCGACAGGCGGTGCTTCGATGTGATCGCCGTGGCTCATCCACGCTGAGAACTGCTCGCCCTCGTCGAACCCATCGAATAATCCCGAGCTCTCGGAGACCGTGATGTCGGCCCGACCGTATTCGCTCTTGCCGCCTCGCTTTACATCAGCGCCGTCGAGATGAGCGATAAGCTGCATTCCGTAGCAGATCCCGAGCACGGGTGCAATGTCGAACACCTCAGGGTCCACCATGGGCGCATTATCCCCATACACCGAATTAGGGCCGCCACTCAGAATGATTCCCGTCGGATTCCAGTCACGAATCCATGCGGTGTCGCGCGTCGGCGGGTGAATCTCTGAGTAAACCCGGGCTTCACGAACCCGTCTTGCAATCAGCTGTGTGAACTGTGATCCGTAATCGATAATCAGTATGCGGCTCATAACGTTACGATCTCGACCTCGCTCGTTTCGAGATCGAGAATCGCGCCAGTGCATGCACCGGTGAGCCATCCGCACGCCTCACCAGGATTGATGATGAGAGTTTCGCCGCGCGTAATCGTCTCCTGCTTGTGCGTAAACCCGTGCAGGACAAAACGGTGCGAGCTGATTGACCGGCGGTTCACCTCGCCGAGATCGTGGACAATGAGGATCCGGTGTCCGGCAACCTCGAAGCTGTGCGGTGACTCGTAGAGTTCCATGCCGACGCCTTTCGCGGCTGTCGCATTCAGGCCTTCCTGGTCGCCGTCATTCCGGCCGAAGATCCCAAGCAGCGCGATGTTTTTTTCGTTGAACGGCTCGAGAGCGAAGGGGGCGCAATAGTCGCCAGCGTGCATCACCAGCGATACGCCTTTCGAGAGCATTACGTCGAGCAGGTCGGCAATCGCCGGCAGTCTGTCGTGTGTATCAGCCAGCAGTCCTACCCTCATTATTGGCTCCTCCACTCGGGCTCGAGCCGCTCGCGACGCACGAGGTCGCTGTACTGCTCGCGTTCAGTAACCACTCCGTACCTTCCCTTGTCGACAAGAACCTCAGAGAGGCGAGGGCGTGAATTATAGTTTGACGACATTACGAATCCGTAAGCACCGGCCGAGAGTATGGCGATGAGATCGCCGGGTTGCGCGTCATCGACGTCACGGTGCAACCCCATGAAGTCGCCGCTCTCGCAAACAGGACCGACGATGTCGGCCGTTGTCTTAGCACCCGTGGGCGTGACTGCCTCGATTCGATGGTATGCGTTGTAATGCGACGGCCTTATCAGGTCGTTCATTCCCGCGTCGACGATGATGAAATCTTTCCCGCCGCTGCGCTTTCTGTAGAGAACGCGCGAGATCAGCGCACCGCCATTTCCGACGAGGAACCTGCCCGGCTCAACGATCACCTTTAATCCAGTCGGACCGACAAGCCGCTCGACGACTCCGGCAAACGCATCGAGATCGATTGAATGCTCGGCTTCGTAAGAGACAGCAAGCCCGCCGCCAATGTCCAGGTATTCAAGGTCCTTCGCCCCGGACGCCTCTATCTCCTTTTTCAATTGAAGCAGTCGTCCAAGTCCTATCTCGTAAGGCTCGAACTCAGAGATCTGCGAGCCGACGTGCATATCCAGGCCGACGAGTCGAAGGTTGGACATCCCCAGCGCACGACGAGCGACTTCTGCAGTCTCGTCGAATGGTATGCCGAACTTCATTCCCTTGACGCCGGTGCGTGTGTAGGGATGCGGCGTGTCCACCATGACTTCCGGGTTCACGCGAAGCGCCACGGGAGCGATCTTGTCCATCGAGCCCGCGACCGAGTCGAGCAGCGCCAGTTCCTCCTCAGACTCGACGTTGATCATCAGCACACCAAGCTCGAGCGCTTCACGCATCTCGCGCTCAGTCTTCCCCACACCGCTGAAGACAATGTCACTGCCACTGAAACCTGCAGACTGCGCGCGATACATCTCTCCGCCGGAAACAACGTCCACTCCGGAACCGAGCCTCCTCAATATCCCGAGGATTGCCAGATTCGAGTTTGCCTTGACGCTGAAGTGCAGCCTGTGCGGCACGTTGCGCAGCGCTTCCGAGAGTTTTGCGTACTGCGACTGAATCGATGCTGCGCTGTACACGTACGACGGCGTCCCGACGGCCTCAGCGATCCGGTCCAGCGAGACTCCGTCGCATGTGAGAACTCCGTCGATCCGGGTAAATCCGGTCAGCTGATCCGTGCCTAGTAAGCTTTCGCCCAAAGAGCCTCCGCAACGGATGAACCGCCGCACTTCAGGCAGCGCGTCGGTGCTTCTGCCGAACGAAACTCCTCGTCCGGGAGAACGCGAATCGTAGCCTTGGTCTCTTCCTTGATTGCCTGCTCACACTCATTGCTCCCGCAGAACCCCGCATACACGAAGCCACCATCGCCTTCCATGATCTCGCGGAAACGCGCATAGTCGATGTCGCCACGATAGCTGTTCGCTTCACGACGCTCGAATGCCGCGACGGTCATGTCCGTCTGCATCATGTTGAGCAGGTCTGCAACGTCCTCTCCGATCGAGTCGAGCGAGACAGTTCGTTTGACTCGATTGTCGCGTCGCACGAGCACGCACTGATTTGCATCGAGATCACGTGGACCGAACTCGAGGCGCACCGGAATTCCGCGAAGCTCCCACTCGTAGTATTTGGCGCCTGGCTTCATCCCCTGGCGGTCGTCCAGATGCACGCGGAGTTTCCCGGTCTTACGTCGCTCCCAGGCTATCAGGGTGTGCTGGATTCCACGAGCAGCTTCGAATACGCGGTCCCGGTCTTCATCGGTGCGCCATATCGGTACGATGACAAGCTCGATCGGCGCGAGAAGGGGCGGCACCTTGAGGCCGAAATCGTCACCATGTGTCATCACGAGGCCGCCGATGAGCCGGGTCGACACGCCCCAACTCGTATTCCACGCGAACTCCGTAGAACCTGACTCACTCTGGAACTTGAGGTCGAAAGCGCGCGAGAAGTTCTGCCCAAGGTTGTGCGACGTCCCGGCTTGAAGCGCCTTGTTGTCCTGCATCATCGCCTCGCATGAATATGTGCGCAGCGCGCCGGCGAACCGCTCCGAGTCGGTCTTGAGGCCCGTGACCACGGGCATCGCCATCCAGCCTTCCATGAAATCGCGATACACGCCGAGCATCTTGCGAGCCTCCTCTTCAGCTTCGGCTTCGGTGGCGTGAGCGGTGTGCCCTTCCTGCCAGAGAAACTCGAGCGTGCGAAGGAACAGGCGCGTACGCATTTCCCAGCGGACCACGTTTGCCCACTGATTGATGAGCAACGGCAGGTCGCGGTAGCTCTGCACCCATTTGGCGAACATCGCGTAGATGATCGTCTCGGAAGTGGGGCGAATCACCAGCGGCTCGTCGAGCTTCTTGCCGCCGCCATGAGTCACGACCGCGACCTCCGGTGCAAAGCCCTCGACGTGCTCCGCCTCCTTGTGCATGAAGCTCTCAGGAATCAGCAGCGGGAAGTACGCGTTTTCATGTCCCGTGTTCTTGAACTCGGTATCGAGCTGCCGCTGCATTCTTTCCCAGATGCCGTAACCCCGCGGCCGGATGACCATGCACCCCCGGACTGGCGAGTAATCGGCCAGCTCGGCGCGCAGCACGGTTTCGTTGTACCAGGCGCTGAAGTCCTCAGCGCGTGTCGTGAGCTTCTTGTCGTCGGCCATTTTTATTGCAGTGAGTTGATCAGATCTGAAAGCGGAAGCGAATTCTCGTCGCCGCTACCCAGGTCCTTGACTGTGACATTTCCGTCAGCGAGCGAGGTGCTCCTCAGCAGGACCGCCCTCTCTGCGCCTGCCGCATTAGCTGCCTTGAGCTGTCTCGATAATTGCTGCGGCTTGAGTGCGTATTCCACGCTGCGCCCGCTCTGTCGGAGCTGCGACGCGACCTTCATGACATCAGGCATCAGGGATTCGTCGTCCGCAGCAACCCAGAAGTCAGTGCGCGGCGCTGTTGACGGAAACAGTCCGCGTTTCCGCAGCAGCTCGCCAAGGACCACGTCCCCCATCCCGAATCCCAGCGCGGGAAGGTCAACGCCACCGAGTGTGTGAAGCAGCGTGTCATATCTGCCGCCACCGCAGATGGCGCGAAACTCCCCGTCAGTATCGAACAACTCGAACACGATACCTGTGTAATATGCGAGGCCGCGTACTATCGAGAGATCGAACCGGATCCAGTCGCTGAATCCAAGCGCGTCCACGTACCGGAAATACTCGCGCATACGGTCGAAATGAGGATCAAGCTCCGGGGCCTCACCGACTCTTGATGCCAGCTCAGTAAAATCGGAACAAGCGAGGAAAGATTCCATACGGTCCGCCTTTGCTTCACTGCCTGCCGCAGTGACGAGTTTCCCGCGGAACACATCGGCCGGCTCGCGACCGCGCTTGTCGATGACTGAGTAAACCGCCGTTGTAGAGTCCTCGGGGATTTCGGCATGCAGGAGCAGCGCATGCAGAAGACGCCGGTCTGACACTCTCGCCTTGACCTGGCTCGAGTCGAGTCCAAGCTCACGCATCACATCGAGTGCGAGTGCGACCAGCTCGGCATCAGCAGTGACACCAGTCTCACCTACGATGTCGGCGTTCAACTGAAAGTGCTCGCGAAGGCGACCCTTCTGTTGTCGCTCGTACCTGAACAGCTGCGGGATGGAGAACCATCGCACTGGCTTGCGAAGCGAATTCGCGCGAGCGGCTACCATGCGCGCGAACGTCGGCGTCATTTCCGGACGCATCGCTACTTGGCGATCGCCCTTGTCGGTAAACGAGTACAGCTGCCCGACGAGTTCGTCGCCGCTCTTTTTGCGGTAGAGATCGAGAGGTTCGAGCGGAGGGCCGTCGTATTCCACGAACGCGTACCGGCGCAGTACGGAGCGCCATACATCCATGATGTATGCCCGCTCTGCAAACTGTTCTGGATAGAAGTCCCTGAAGCCTGGTAACGCTCCCTGCGCCATTGCCGAAAGCTACGCCCTACATGGACTTAGCTGCAAGCATCTAAGGCAAGGTTGAAGCTGTGATTTCAGGCGTGCTCGATGAGCTGCAGCGCGTCCCCGGTCGTGTGGAACGACCCGGTGATCAGGACAGTTCCCGAATGCGTCGGACCGGTCAGAACCGCTGTTTCAAAATCAGCAATCTCGGCTTCGATTCCCATCGATGCCGCGAAAGCCAGCGCTTCGGCGGGATTCCATGCTCTCTGGGGCGGTGCCGTCGGCGGACTCACGAGGAGCAGTCTGTCGACGTGCGGAGCAAGAAGCACCAGCATCTCGCGCCAGTTCTTGTCATTCAGGATACCTACGATTGCCAATACCGGCCGCTCAGCCTCGACCAGGTCGAGCGTTTCGGCAAGGACGCGCATTCCGTCCGGATTATGAGCGACATCCAGAATGTATTTCCCGAGCCGCTGAAATCGCCCCTGTAGTTTGACTGATGGCAGGACAATGCCCGCACGATCGAGGGTGACCGCCCACTCGGGTCCTGCGGCGTCAAGCATTGCCAGGGCGACAGATGCATTACCTGCCTGGGCTTTTCCGATCAGCCCTGTGCTCATGTTCCGCGAGGCATCTTCGTGCGTCATCGTAAACTCTGTCGAATCGGTCAGCACTTTTACGTTGCTCGTACGGAACCTGACCGTTGCGTCCACAACTCCGACGACACCAGCTCTCGCGGCCGTACTTAGAATCGCCTCGCGGGCATCCAGTGACATCGCGCCGATCACCGACGGCACGTCCGGCTTGAATATGCCCGCTTTCTCAGTCGCGATCTGTGCTTCGGTTGAGCCGAGATACTCTATATGGTCGATGGAGATCGATGTAATCCCCGAGACGATCGGACGGATCACGTTGGTTGCGTCGAGTCGCCCGCCAAGTCCTGTCTCGATAATCGCGACGTCGACGTTTCGCTCATCGAAGTAGTGGAATGCCATCGCGGTGGTGATCTCGAAGAACGTCGCTCCCAGCTCCTCTGCCGGGTCGCGCCAGCGCTCGAGAAAATCGAGAATGAAATCTTCAGCGATCATCTCGTCATCGATCACGATCCGCTCCCGGAAATCGATAAGGTGGGGCGACGTGTATCGGCCGACGCTCAGGCCCTTGTCGCGCAACAGCGCATAAAGCAGCGCCACCACACTTCCCTTCCCGTTCGTGCCAGCGACGTGGAGCGCACGGATACGATGGTGTGGATTTCCCAGCTTGTCGAGAAACGCGAGGGTTCGGTCGAGTCCGTATTTGGATGTTGCGCCCGTACGCGCGAACAGCGCGTCGAGTGCCTCGGCGTATCCGGTCAGGCCGCGGTCCACCCCGCAGCAGCGGGTTTGCCGCTCATGTGGCGAAGGAGCTGTCCTACCGTCTGCTTCAGATCCTTCCTGTGAACGACGGCATCGACCATTCCATGCTCGAGCAGAAATTCCGAAGTCTGAAAGCCTTCGGGCAAATCCTGCCCGATGGTCTGCTTGATCACACGCGGACCCGCGAACCCGATCACCGCCCCCGGCTCGGCAAGGATTGCATCGCCGAGCATCGCAAAGCTGGCGCTGACACCGCCCGTAGTCGGGTTTGTGAGAATCGAAACGTACGGGATACGCCGCTCGGCAAGTTGCGACAGGATCGCCGCGGCCTTTGCCATCTGCATCAGGCTGAGCACGCCTTCCTGCATTCGTGCACCGCCCGATGACGAGACGAGTATGAACGCGAACTTCCGTTCGAGAGCCTTCTGTCCGAGGCGCGCAATCTTTTCGCCGACGACCGAACCCATCGACCCGCCCATAAATGCAAAATCCATCACGCCGAGGCAAACCGGCAGCTCGAGGAGCTGGCCGGTAAAGGTCAGGATCGCGTCACCTTCACCTGATTTCAGGTTCGCTTTCGTGAGGCGGCCGGGATAGTCAGGGAACCCCAGCGGGTCCGTCGAGCGGATCTCTGTCTCTGTTTCCTCGGTCGTGCCATCATCGAGCAGGATGTTGACGTACTCGATCGCCCGTATCCGGCGATGGTACTCGCAGTTCGGGCAGACGTTGAGGTTCCTGACGAATTTCTCGCGGATGTCCGTGTGATCGCACCTCTCACACTTCTCCCACGCATCAGCGGGAATCTCGTGCTTCTCCCGCCGGGGCTGCCGGGGCTTCTTCTCTTTACGGAACCATGCCATTCATGGAATGATACGAAACCGTGCAAGGTGAGCAACCCTCAGTACCCGACCAATCCTGGTGGCCGATCCTTGCGATCGTGGTTCCCGGAACGGATTTGACTGATTAACAGCGGATCAGACTGATCAGGGGGTGCTGATGAGAACTACGGAACAGCTTTTAACGCGAAGAACGCGAAAGGGGGCGCGAAGCAGCGCGAATGGAGCCCGCAGCAGGTCTCCGGTCAGGTAATGGCGCTCCTGGTGTGTTTTTGGTTGTAACCCAGAAAAGCGAACCACTCAACTTCGCGGCAGCGATAGTGAGGCCCAAAGATCTATCCTGACCTTCGCGCTGCTTCGCGCCCCCCTTTCGCGTCCTTCGCGTTAAAAGCTGTTCTGTAGTTCGCGGTACCCGCACGAGCACGGCTCTCGATATTCCGGGATGAGCCCGATAATTAGCTCGCTTTAAAGGCTGCCTTGCCGCGGCCTTCGCCGGATATTCGCATGAGAACTCCCACTGCGAGCCAGCAGGCGAGCATGAATGATCCGCCGTAGGAGAAGAACGGAAGTGGAATTCCCGTGATAGGCATGAGGTTCAGCGTCATGCCGACGTTGACGAGCACGTGCACGAACCAGCTTGCAAGGAGCCCGAAGGCGACAAGTGAGCTGAAGGAGTCGTTAGCGCGTCCAGATATCTGCGTGATCCGGAGGAAAAGCACGAGGAATAGTGTCAGCGCTACGGTGACTCCAAGAAACCCCATTTCTTCCCCGAGCACGGCGAAGATGAAGTCAGTGTGCTGCTCTGGCAGGAATGCCAGTCGTTTCTGGGTTCCCATGGTGAAGCCCTGGCCTGTCACGCCGCCGGAGCCGATCGCGATCTTCGACTGGATCACGTGGTAGCCCGACGCGCGGGGATCCGCAGAAGGATCGAGGAAGACCTTCAGCCTGTTCTGCTGATAAGGCGCGAGCTTTTCCCACAGTATGGGCGCAACGACACCAGTGGCGATGTTCGCCGCGAGAAGAATGATTCCTTCGATCAGGTATGGCCGGTAGTAAAGGATGAGCGCGAGCAGCACGAGAAACCACGCGCCCCACATCCCCGTGCTGAACGAAAGAATCAGGCTCACGACCGGGCTTCCGAGCAGCATCAGGAGCGGCCATGGGACTCCCGACCAGTACAGCATCCCGAAGAAAATTCCGATGAACACAATGCCGGTGCCGAGATCCGGCTGCAGCATGATGATGACCCACGGGATGAGAACTATGAGAGCGGGTTGCCACAGATCGAGCAGCGATTTTGGAGCATCCTTTCGCGATGCGAGGACGTGAGCCAGCATCAGCACTACTGTCAGCTTCGCCAGCTCTGACGGCTGCCCGAGCCTGACCCCACCTACGGCGATCCAGCTCTTTGTCGACGCGGCGGTACCCGCACCAGATCCGATCACGAGTGTCGCGGCGAGAAGGAGCGTCGAAAGTATGTACGAAGGCACAGTCACCCATTCGATGAAACGCACAGACGACTTGCTGATCCCGTACGCACCCGCCATCCCGATGAGCAACCAGACGAGTTGGGACTTATAAACGCGCGCCACGGCAGTCGGAGTGTCGGTCTGGCCGGCGGAATACACCATGGCCACACCGAATATCGACAGAAGGAGCGCAGTTATGAGGAGCGGGTAGTCTGCTACTATGCGGCGCATCAGCCGCCTTGGACGTTCACGGTAGCTTCACCGGTGTAGCCGAGGTAACGCCCAATCAGCTTTGACGCGATTCGGGCGGCGAAGTAGCCGTGCTCGCCGAACTCGAGAAACACGCCGACAACGATCTTCGGATCTTCCGCGGGTGCGAACCCGACGAACCACGCATGGTCCTTGTTGGGAGGATTCTGCGCCGTTCCCGTTTTTCCTGCGATCACAAGCCCGCGAATGTTCGCGGACGCGGCCGTGCCACCGGCTGATGTCACGCCACCCATCGCCAACCGGATTCCTGACCACTGCTCTTTCGTCAGGGTCATGATCCGCTTCTGCTGCGGCGCCCTGGCGACAACTTCCGGTGTAGACGAAACGCCTTCGTTGGCGAGTGCCGTGTAGAACTTGGTGAGGTTCGAGAGCGTCTGGGAATTCGCGCCCTGTCCGATCGCCATCGAAAGCGTTTCTGCGTTGCTCCAGTTAGCGCCGAATCTTCGTGTGAAGTACTCGCGCACGTCACGCGTTGGGAAACGCGGCCGATACTCGTTTGGCAGATCGATTCCAGACCGCGTATCGAAGCCCATGTCGATGCCGCCGCCAACGAGATTCGATAGTCCGATCTTCAGGCCGAGCTGGTAGAAGTAGACGTTGCAAGAGTGAGTGATAGCTCCGGCAAGCGTGAGCGGTCCGTGGCCGTTCTTTTCCCAGCACCTGAAATAGCGACGTCCATACTGATAGCCACCGCTGCACGAGTACGGCATGCGCCCGTTCATCTCGACGAGATCTCTCTCGAGGCCCATCACCGCTGTTGCAAGCTTCCACGTCGAAGCCGGCGGGTACGTGCCCTGAATCACCTTGTTGAAAAGCGGACGCCGCGGATCTTCCTGAAGCTGTTTCCAGTAATCGGCGGGAATTCCGCCAGTGAAACGATTCGTGTCGAAGCTTGGATGACTGTACAGGACGAGCACACCGCCGGTCTTCGGGTCGATCGCGATCACTCCACCCTGCACGCCCAGCGAGTCAGCGAAAAGGCTTGCAGCGAACTTCTGAAGATCGAGGTCGATGTTGGTCTTGATCGGAGGCGCTCCGATCGGATCCTTGTCGGGCCGTTCACCGACTCCGGTAACCGGACGACCCCGCGCATCGACTTCGTCGAAGCGCGCACCTTCCTGGCCATGGAGCACAGGCTCGTACTGCTTTTCGAGCCCGCCCTTTCCTATTACCTGACCGGGCTTGTATCCGGCGTATTCCGGGAGGTTCAGCTCCTTCTCGGAGATTTCGCCGGTGTAGCCAACGAACGACGCTACGATCGAGGCATCAGGATAAAACCGTTTCGGCACCGACTGGATGATCAACCGGGGGTAGTCGATGCGGTGCTCCTCGAGCACCGACACTACGTCGATCGATGCGTCGGGAAGAATTACAGTCGGGCGGGTTGGCGCGCGATTATACCGGCGAATCGCAGCGTTTATGTCTGAATCGGTGAGCTGCAGAGTCTGCTGAAGCTGCGCGAGCGACGACTTGAGCGAGTCAAGCGTCGGAGCTGTAATCGATACTGAATACGCTGGCAGATTCTCCGCTATGACCTCGCCCTTGCGATCGTATATGATTCCGCGCGGCGCAGGAAGTGGAATCTCGCGGAGGCGGTTCTCCTCCGACTGCTTCTGATAAGAGTCGCTTTGCAGCACCTGTGCGCGGAAGAACGCACTCAGCAAAAGGACGAAACCGACTGACATGCCATACGATGTCAGGCGTGTGCGGCGAGCTATGTCATTTGGATGGAAGCTCATACCCGGGCAGGCTCCAGCAGCGGCTTCATTATGAATAGCAGCAGCACACCCGCAATGGCAGTGGCCGCGGCAGATAACGGAGACCACAGCAGCATCTGCTGGATCAGCTCGACCCCCGCCAGCCGCTGCTCGACGCTGAAGTAGATCACGTCGAACACCCATTTGCCAAGGAAGAAAAAGAACGCGTTGAGCGCGATGTTGTCAGCGAAAAATACGGCCTTGAGCCACGAAGCCAGATATCCGACCACGGTCATGGCAACAGCGCCGGATCCGAGGGCATCAGGCGTCAGCGAATCTGACACGATTCCGAGCAGCAACCCGATGACCGCTCCCCACGCCGGCCGAACCCTGATCGCAGCGAGAAGCAGTGCAAGAACGAGGAAGTCCATTGGCGCGCGCCATCCGAGGAGCGGGCGGAGCGTGTAGTGGAGCAGAACCAGTATCAGGAAGGTCGCGATCGCGCGGGCCATGCTGCCCAGATTCATCAGAGGCCTCTGGTCGGGCTCGATGGCCTCGACGTTGTATCACGCTGGATCGAGTCACGGCGAATCGAGTCACGCCTTGCGGCAGCGCGCCTTGCGGCCTCGCGGCGGCGTGCAGCCGCAGCGGCGGCGGTGTCGCCAAGCGGTGCCGCAATCGGTGCTCGCGATAGCGTGTCCGGCATGAGCTCGGGCGGAAGACCGCCCGGTACCTGTCCGCCGAACGTCGAATCACGCCGCATTGTGTCGAGCGCCGCGCGCCTGGCCGCCGCCTC
The DNA here is from genome assembly GCA_043753365.1 of Gemmatimonadaceae bacterium. Lineage (GTDB taxonomy): Bacteria > Gemmatimonadota > Gemmatimonadetes > Gemmatimonadales > Gemmatimonadaceae > UBA4720. Next base: position 16,536 of record JAYUWU010000209.1, read on the forward strand.
GGCGAGTGCCGCACTCCGAGCGGCCGAATCGCCGGCGACAACTATACGTTGCGCAGCGGCTTCGGCTGCGGCGGCAGTGCTCCACACGCTCTCAAAACCTTCGGCCACTCGGGTTGACTTCAGTATCATCACCGCTCCGACATCGGCTGGCGAAACTGCAGGGCGCACGAGGTAGGTCCGCGCCCAGCCTTCGGCTGTGCTGATCTCTGAAAGTACTGTGCCTATCGGAATCCCACGGGGCCAGACTCCGCCAAGACCAGAGCTCACCACCTGCGAGCCCGGCTGGAGCTGGCTTCTGAACGGAATGCCACGAAGCTCCATCAGGTATCCTGTTGTCGCGCTTGCAGCGTGCGCCTGCACTATCCCGAAGGCAGTTCCATCCTCCGACATTGCGCTGACGCGGAAATCCGGATGTGTCCAGATCATCGCCTCGCTCATTGACGGATCGACAGTCGAGACCATACCGACTACACCCTCCGGCGAAACGACCGGGCTGAGTCTCGCAATACCGGCGTTGGATCCGGCTGTAAGTGTCATCGTAGTTACGTCGCGTACGCCGCGGCCATGAATCGCCTCCGCTGGAACGAACCCCCACTTGAGCCTCGATCCAAGCCCGATGAGCTGGCGCAGCCTGTCGTTCTCCTTCTCGAGCGCATTCACCGTCATGGCGCGCAGCGCGACGCTGTCGCGAATGGCTATGCGCGAATTGTCGAGCAGCAGCGAGCGACGGCTCGCCTCGGCGCGCTCCTGAAGCATTACGAGGGGCGCGAGGAAGGTGCGCCGCATCGAGCTGGCGACCGGATCGCGAAGATTGTCGGGCAAGCCGCGCGCGACGAGCGCGAGCAGGGCCGCCCCCGCCAGGACCATCAGATCTACACGACTGTTGCTTCGTACTCCACGGGCCACTGCAAATACCTCAGGTGGCCAGTACGGACCAGTATTTCTCCTCGTCGTCGAGGATTCTGCCCGTCCCACGGACCACGCACGTCAGGGGATCTTCATCCACGTGAATCGGAAGTCCAGTCTCCTGGGAGAGTAGAACGTCGAGCCCGCGTATAAGCGCGCCACCGCCGGTCATGACGATTCCGCGCTCGACGATATCCGCCGCGAGTTCCGGCGGTGTTATCTCCAGTGCCCGTCTTACCGCGCCGACAATCTGCTGGATCGGCTCCTGCACCGCGTCGCGAATTTCGGCCGAGTGAATCCGGATACTCTTCGGAATTCCAGAGACCAGATCACGTCCCTTGACCTCCATCTCGCGCTCCTCCCCGATCGGATAGGCCGAGCCGATCTGGATTTTCACCTGTTCCGCCGTCGATTCGCCAATCAGAAGATTGTAATTCTTCCGCATCGACTGAAGAATCGCCATGTCGAGCTCGTCACCGCCAGTACGGATCGACGTATCGCTGACGATGCCGGACAGGGCGATGACAGCAATCTCAGTCGTGCCGCCGCCGATGTCGATGACCATGTTGCCGGTCGGTGTCTCTACCGGAAGGCCGACGCCGATAGCGGCAGCCATCGGCTCCGCAACCATGAAGACTTCCTTCGCGCCGGCGCCGAGGGCTGAGTCACGCACAGCGCGTTTCTCGACCTCGGTGATGCCCGACGGCACGCACACGATCACTCGCGGCTTCACCTTGAAGACGTGATTCTCGATGATGAGCGCGAGGAAATACCGCAACATCTTTTCCGTCACGTCGAAGTCGGCGATCACTCCATCCTTCATTGGCCTGACCGCGATCACTCCTTCAGGCGTACGGCCGAGCATGCGCTTCGCCTCGAGGCCGACGCCCTTGATCTTCCTCGTCTCGCGATCGAGCGCCACGACTGACGGCTCGTTGAGAACGATTCCCTGGCCCTTGACGTAAATGAGCGTGTTCGCGGTGCCGAGGTCGACGGCGATCGCGTTCGCGGGGAAGAAAGATGTGTTCTTGAAGGGCCAGCGCATTGTTTTACCTGTGCTAGTTCAGAAAAGAGTCGACGTCTTTCAGAGGCAAGCTGAATGCCTCCGCGACTGCCGGGTATACAACCTGTCCATCGATGACGTTCAGTCCCTTGCGAAGCGGCACGCTTTCCTGCAGCGCGCGCTTCCATCCAAGATTCGCAAGCCGAAGGGCGTATGGGAACGTAGCGTTTGTCAGCGCAAGAGTTGAAGTGCGCGGAACGCCGCCTGGCATGTTGGCCACGCCATAGTGAATGACCCCGTCCACCACATACGTGGGATTCTCGTGGGTAGTGGCCTTGATGGTCTCGACGCAACCGCCCTGGTCGATGGCGACGTCCACGATGACTGATCCGGGTTGCATTGTCTTGAGATCTTCGCGACGAATGAGTCGTGGTGCGATAGCGCCCGGAATGAGCACCGCGCCGACGACGAGATCCGCTGTCGAGATCTGCTCCAGGATATTGTGACGATTGGAATAGATGAGCGTCACGTTCGCCGGCATCACGTCGGAGAGATAACGCAGCCGCTCGAGCGACAGATCGAGCACCGTGACCTTGGCACCCATTCCGGCAGCCATCTTCGCCGCATTGATGCCGACGACTCCGCCGCCGAGAATCACGACTTTGGCCGGCGCGACGCCAGGCACGCCGCCGAGCAGAACTCCGCGGCCGCCGTACAGTTTCTCGAGGTACTTTGCGCCCTCCTGCACTGCCATGCGGCCAGCCACTTCAGACATAGGCGTCAGAAGCGGCAGCTCGCGGCTCGGCAGCTCGACGGTTTCGTATGCGATGCACGTTGCGCCGCTGTCGATGTGTGCCTCCGTGAGCTTTCTGTCCGCGGCAAAGTGGAAGTATGTGAAGATCGTCTGGCCCTTCCGCATCATTGGCCATTCGGGAGCGATCGGCTCCTTGACCTTCATGATCATGTCGGAATCGCCCCAGACCGCTGCAGCATCAGGTGCGATCTGCGCGCCGACGTCGATGTAGTCCCGGTCGGTGAATCCACTGCCGTCGCCAGCGCTCTGCTGAACGAGCACACGATGCCCGGCGGCAACGAGCGCCTCAGCGCCAGCAGGCACGAGTGCTACGCGATTCTCATTCGTCTTGATCTCTTTCGGAACGCCGATCTTCATTTCGATTTCGTGAGAGGTTGTAATATGATGCCGCGCTCAAAACGCCGCGCGGGGTCCGAGACTCACAAGCGTCTGCGAGTCCGGCGAGAAAAACTCGCGACACACCTCCATTACAGTGTCGCGCGAGATTCCATCGACTATTGCAAGAAGCTCATCGAGGCTCCGGTACTGCTCATCGTAAAGCTCGGAACCAGCAGCTCTGTACATCCTGGAAGAAACACTCTCCAGTGAGAGTGTAATCTGACCCTTTAGCTGGCTTTTGCCAGCCATGAGCTCATCATCGGGAATTCCGTTCGCGGCAATCAGTGCCAGCTCTTCCCGTATCGCGTCGGCCGCCTTACCGGCAGTGTCCGGCGCAGTGCCTACATAAATCCCGTGATTTCCAGAATCCTTGTGGAACGACTGGAATGTATACACAGAGTACGCCAGTCCAAGGTCTTCGCGAATTCGCTGGAAGAGACGCGAACTCATCCCCCCTCCGAGGAGCATGCCCACGAGTCCAAGGGCATGACGGCGTGGATCGCTGTGAGGAATCGTCGCCGAGCCGAATACGATATGGGTCTGCGCGCCTTCCCGCTCCACGTGACGGATCGTCGGCGGAAGCGGCACCGCCAGAGGGGGCGCCGCTGGCATCTCGCTGCTGGCGGGAATGTCATCCCACCCCGTGGCGGATAGAATCCGGAGGAGCTCGTCGTGCTCGATGTTCCCTGATGCCGCCAGCACGACATTTCCAGGGTGGTACGCTCGATTGTGGAGCGCACGCAGATCACCAGGTGTCAGTGCCGTTACGGTCTCGCGGGTGCCGAGTATCGGGTAACCGTGCGGGTGCGCCCCCCAGAGCTCGGCGCCGTGAAGCTCGAATACGAGATCATCAGGAGTATCGTCGACTGTGCTGATCTCCTCGAGCACGACTTTTCGCTCGAGATCGAGGTCAGCCTGCCTGAGGAGCGGCCTGAAGATCAGGTCTGCAAGTACATCCGCCGCCTGCTCGACATGTTCGTCGAGAACACGAGCCTGATACGAGGTGTGCTCGCGCGAAGTCCACGCGTCGAGTGATCCCCCGAGCGTTTCCAGCGCGAGAGCAAGGTCTTTCGTGCTTCTTGTCGGCGTGCCCTTGAACACCATGTGCTCGAGCATGTGCGACACACCCATTACGGGCGCTGGCTCGTTGAGCGACGCCGCGCGCACCCATGTCCCCAAAGCAACCGACCGCACTCCCGGCATGTGCTCCGAGAGTACGGTCAGTCCGTTTGAGAGAACGGTGCGGCGAAGTGCTACTTCATCCTTCGTCGCGAATGAGCTCACTCTTTGCTGCGACCTCCGCCTGAGCGCGGCGTGCGGCTGCGTGGCCTGCGTGGACGGTCGCTGCGCTCACGCGCCTCGCCACCCTCTTCGCCTGCATCAGCTGCGGCTTCCGGGGCCGTGTCGGCCGCTGGCGCTGAACCCTCGAACGGCGAAGCATTGTGGCTATCACCAGCCTCGGGCTTCGGGACGAGCGCCTTCATCGACAACCGAAGGCGTCCGCGCTCATCGCGCTCGAGAAGCTTGACTTTCACGCGATCGCCCTTGCTGACCACGTCTTCGGTCTTCTCGGTGCGGCCGTGCTTCAGCTCGGAAATGTGAACGAGGCCTTCGGTGCCCGGCATGATCTCGACGAATGCTCCGAACGCCGTCGTGCTCTTCACAGTTCCTTCGTACGTGTCGCCAATGATCGGCTCGGCGGTGAGGGCCTGAACCATCTGGCGCGCCCGCTCCATCGCTTCCCCGCCAACCGCGGCGATCGTAACGAGACCCGCGTCGTCAACGGTGAGCTCAGCTCCAGTCTCTTCCTGAATGCCGCGGATCGTCTTGCCCTTCGGGCCGATCAGCTCGCCGATCTTCTCCGGGTTGATCGAAATCGTGACGATGCGCGGGGCGTAGGTCGACAGCTCGCTTCGCGGCGCGTCGAGTGCCTTCTTCATCTCGCCAAGGATGTGAAGTCTTCCCTCACGCGCCTGGTCGAGCGCTTCCTTCATGATCTCGATCGAGAGGCCCATGACCTTGATGTCCATCTGAATGGACGTGATGCCGGTCTCGGTTCCCGCAACCTTGAAGTCCATGTCGCCGAGGTGATCCTCGGTTCCAAGGATGTCAGTGAGGATTGCGTACTTTTTCCCTTCCTTGATGAGTCCCATCGCAACGCCGGCCACTGCCTGGCGAATCGGAACGCCGGCGTCGAACAACGCGAGCGATCCTCCGCAGACTGAGGCCATCGATGAAGATCCGTTCGACTCGAGAACGTCGGAGACGATGCGGATCGTGTACGGGAAATCCTCGAACGGCGGCAGCACGCTCTGCAGCGCGCGCTCGGCAAGGTTTCCGTGTCCGATCTCGCGGCGGCTCGTGCCGCGCATGGGTCGTACTTCACCTGTGGAGAACGGCGGGAAGTTGTAGTGCAGCATGAACGACTTCGTGGTCTCGCCCTTGTCGTCGATCGAGTCAAGGCGCTGCACATCCTGTGCGGTGCCGAGCGTAATCGCGACGAGCGCCTGGGTCTGTCCGCGCGTGAAGAGTGCGGAACCATGCGCGCGCGGCAGGACTGTGGTGTCGATGCTGATGTCGCGAACGTCCTTCGGACCGCGGCCATCGACGCGCTTGCCCGTGTCGAGCACCTGCGCGCGCAGGGCGTTGTATTCGACATCGCCGACGAGCCCGCCAATGTCTTTGACATTTTCCGGGAACTCGACGAGCAGCGCATCTGCCATTTCGCGCTTCACTCTTTCGACCGCCGCGATGCGCGTGTGCTTCTCGTCCTGGTTGATCGCTTCGTTGATCTTGGAGTTTCCGATCTCCTCGACGCGAGCGACGAGGGCGGCGTTCGCTTCCGGCTTCTTCCAGTCCATCTTCGGTGTGCGGCCGCGTGCAAGCAGTTCTTCCTGCATTGCGATCAGTTCGCGAATCCCGCCCTGCGCGACGTTGAGTGCGTCGAGAACGTCGTTCTCGCTGACTTCGATCGCTCCGCCCTCGACCATCATGATCGAATCCTGCGTTCCCGCGACAACGACATCCATGTCGCTGTAGGGGAGCTGCTGGAAGGTCGGGTTGAGGATCCAGTTCTCCTGGACACGCCCGACGCGCACGGCGGCGATCGGCCCGAGGAACGGAATCTTCGAATTGTTGATCGCGAACGAGGCCGCGAGAAGCGCGATCACGTCGGCATCATTTTCCTGATCTGCCGAGATGACGTAGATGTAGACCTGAATTTCGTTCTTGAACCCTTCCGGAAAGAGCGGCCGGATCGACCGGTCGATGATTCGCGCTTTCAGGATCTCGGAGTCATGCGGACGGCCTTCGCGCTTGATGAATCCGCCGGGGATCTTGCCGGCTGCGTAGGCCTTGTCTCTGTACTCGACGAGGAGAGGGAAAAAGGGCAGCGTGCTTTCCTTGTCGCTGACCGTTACTGCGGCGAGCACCATCGTGTCGCCGTACTGCACCAGGGCGGACCCTGCCGCCTGTTTCGCCATGCGGCCGGTCTCGATCGAGAGCTTCCGTCCGGCGAAATCGCGTTCAATTCTTTCCATCGGTTTCTTTGCCTTTGCTTGTTCTTGAGAACACAAAACGCGCGCGGGCACGAATGTGCGCCCGCGCGCGGGACAACTTCAGAAGCTGCGGTTAATGACGGAGACCAAGGTCCGCGATGATCTTGCGATAGCCTTCGACGTCTGTGCGCTTGAGGTAGTCGAGCAGGCGCCGGCGCCTTCCGACCATCTTCAGCAGGCCCTGCCGGCTGTGATGATCCTTATGATGCTTGCGGAAGTGGTCCGTGAGGTAGTTGATGTTCTCGGTGAGAATCGCTACCTGTACCTGAGCTGAGCCCGTATCGGTCTCATGGGTGCGGTACTTCTCGACTGTCGCGGTCTTCTGAAATGCCATGTTGCTGTGTTCTCCGCGCGCATGCGCGCTGGGTTTCTTTGATTCTTGCTAAGCCTTTAAAAATACCCA
>JAYUWU010000210.1:0-8238 GCA_043753365.1 Gemmatimonadaceae bacterium
GGATGTCTGATCGCCGATAATCGCATCGATAACGCGTTGTATGGAATCTATCTGGCGAAAACCACAGGATGCCGGGTCGAGCGCAACGTTCTCTCCGCGACGGGCGCGACCGAGTCTACGTCAGGCAACGGCATTCATCTCTGGTCGTCGCACGAGGCAGTCATCGCCGACAACGTGGTCAGGCGATATCGAGACGGCATCTATTTCGAGTTCGTGCACGATACCCGGGTGCTGCGCAACATCAGCGAGAAGAACCTGCGCTACGGCCTTCACTTCATGTATTCGGACGACTGCACATATACGTCCAACATTTTCCGGAGCAATGGCGCCGGCGTAGCAGTCATGTACACGAACCGCGTGCACATGACTCTCAACCGGTTCGAGGACAACTGGGGCAGTGCGGCCTACGGGCTTCTGCTCAAGGAGATCGCCGACAGCCAGCTCGATCGAAATGTTTTTTCGCGCAACACCATAGGCCTCATAGCTGACGGAGCGAATCGCGTTAAGGCGACTGGCAATACATTCGCCGACAACGGGTGGGCGATGAAAGTCGAGGGCAGCACACTCAACGGGCGATTCACCGGCAACGTGTTTACCGGAAACACATTCGACGTGACTACTAACAGTCGTGAGCCCTCGTCCGTATTCGAAGGCAATTTCTGGGATGAATATTCCGGCTACGACATCGATCGGGATGGCACCGGCGATGTTCCACACGCCCCGGTTAGGCTCTTCGCCGTCATAGTCGAGAGAAACCCCCAGGCAATGCTCCTGCTGAGGAGCGCCCTCGTAGCCCTGCTCGACGCTGCCGAACGAGCGATGCCGGCGCTGACACCGGTGTTGTTCGTCGATACGAAGCCGTTGATGCGAAGGCCGGGATGATCAGGATATCAGGCCTCCGCAAGCGTTTCGGCACACTGGACGTGCTGCGCGGTGTGGACGCGCACGTCGGCAAGGGTCGTATCACCGGCATTGTCGGACCCAACGCGGCCGGCAAGACGACGTTGATAAAAATGATACTCGGCCTGACCCGCCCCGACGCCGGTGAGATTCTGGCAAACGGCACCCGGGTCAATGGCGATGAATCGTATCGTGCTGCGATCGGCTACATGCCGCAGATTGCTCGCTTTCCGTCGAGCCTGACCGGTGTCGAGCTCATCAGGATGTTGCGCGGGTTGAGAGGCGCAGAGGCGCCGATTGACGAAAGCCTCATCGATTGGTTTGGCATCAGGGCCGACCTCGGGCGAAAACTGAATTCGCTGTCCGGGGGCACCAGGCAGAAGATCACTGCGGTGACGGCATTTCTGTTCAAGCCCGATCTGCTGATCCTCGACGAGCCTACCGCGGGTCTCGATCCACGCTCTTCGAGCCTTCTCAAGGATCGCATCCTCGAGGACAAGGCAAAAGGCAGGACATTTATTATCACTTCGCATATAATGTCGGAGCTCGAGGAGCTGGCTGACGAGCTGATCTTCATCGATGAAGGCATCGTCAGGTTCAGCGGTTCAATTCGTCAGATGATCGACCAGACGCGACAGCCGACGCTCGAGCGAGCGGTCGCGGCTCTGATGCACAGGGAGGCGGCATGAGGGTGATGATTCGTGTTGCGGCCCCGCAGGTGCGTAACGTCGTGCGCAGCAAATGGCTGGCCTCGTACTTCGGGTTCTTCCTGCTTGCAACCGAAGCGTTGCTGCGATTCTCGGGAGGAGACACGAGAAGCCTGCTGAGCCTGGCGAATCTTGTGCTCTTCGTCGTGCCTCTCGTGACTCTCGTCTACGGCACGATCTATCTCTACAACAGTCGCGAGTTCATCGAGCTCCTTCTCGCTCAACCACTCAAGCGGCGGACCTTGTTCGGCGGTTTGTACGCGGGGCTGGCACTGCCCCTGATAGCGGCCCTGCTCGCCGGCGTAATCATCCCGTTCCTGTACCACGGCGTCGCCGAGGGGCAGCGTGCGGCGATAGCAATACTTGTGGGAGGCGCCGCTTCGCTCACCGCGATTTTCACGGGCGTAGCGTTTTGTGTCGCGTTGAAATTCGAGGACAGGTTGACCGGTCTTGGTGCCGGGCTCGCAATCTGGCTTTTGCTCGCGCTCGTGTACGATGGTGCCTTGCTCCTGGCGGTGTCCATCGTGGATCAGCCCGTCGAAGGCTTGCTGCTCGCTGCAACACTCGCCAATCCGATCGACCTCGTGAGAATCGCGTTGATGATGCAGTTCGACATGGCCGCTCTCATGGGACACACGGGAGCTGTCTTCAACCAGTTCTTTTCGGCGGGAAGAGGCATGCTGCTGATTGCAGGGGCCCTTACTGCATGGATTCTGGTTCCGCTGACTGGCGGGTTCCTGGCGTTCAGGCGCAAGGATTTCTGATCAATGACATATATCCGGGGTTTTCAATGAACTATCGCATCTGTATGACAACACTCGCCATCTGCGGAGCTCTCGCGGTTACGGCCTGCAGCGGGGACAAATCGGGATCTGGCGACCACGATGATCGCGACGGCGACAAAACCGCTGCAAGCGGCGCAACGGCCGGCGCAACCGGTGACACCATCACGATCGAGATGCACACCGATGCCACCGGCAACTACTTCAAGCCGGCCCAGATCGAAGCCGAGCGCGGCGATGTGCTGAGGTTCGTTCTCGTTACCGGGGTTCACAACGTCCACTTCCTCGCAGACTCGAACAGCATCAAGGTCGGGCTGCCACCGGCGAGCGACATGCTGCAGCTGCCTGGGCAGACATTTGACCTGATGGTCTCGCTTCAGGAAGGCGATTATTACTTCCAATGCGATCCGCACGCTGCGCTTGGGATGAAGGGGAAGCTCGAAGTCGAAAACGATTGAGGCCAGGAGAACTACGGAACTAAAAGGGGGGAGTTGCGACGAGAACTGCCGAGTTACGGTGAGCTCTCGCCCCGCGATACGAGATTGTCCCGCATTCGGGAATTACCCCCTTGGGGTAACTGCGGGACAGCGTTGTGGGTTCCGTTCTTACCCCAAATCGCAGGTGCGTTCTGCACGCGACTTCGGTTTATTGCTGACGGTCACTCACGTAACTCCGTCGTTTCTCACCCCACTCCCTAATTTTTGTTTCCGTAGTTCCGCCGGTAAGCCATTGTTAAAGACATGATCGCGCGCCGATGGCGTTCGTACCTGATTCCCGCAGCCACGGTGACGGTGTTAGCTGCGGGCGCGATCGCTGCGCTCACCCCGGGCGGTGCCAGCCTGCGCACTGCGATCTGGACCGCCGGGCTCGTGGTGTGTGGGGCACCTGTTGTCTGGAAGACGCTGAAAGGACTGCTGCGCGGACGTTTCGCGGCCGACGTAGTCGCCGCACTCGCAGTCCTCACCGCGTTCGCGCTCGGTCAGCCTTTCGTCGGACTCGTCATCGTGCTGATGCAGTCAGGCGGGGAAGCGCTCGAGCGACTCGCTGAAGGTCGTGCAACAGACGCCCTGCGTGCGCTGCAGGATGCTACTCCGAGCACGATTCATCGAATACGCGAGGGAGTCGTCGAGGATGTGTCGCCCGATGACGCTGGAGTCGGTGAGACTATACTGGTACGGCCGGGTGAAGTAATTCCCTGCGACGGAGAGGTCGTCTCCGGGCGCTCGCACATCGATACATCGCGGATCACAGGCGAAGCGGTTCCACGCTCGGTCGACGCCGGCAGCACAGTCATGAGCGGCACTGTCAATCAGGACGGCCCGCTGACCGTCAGGGTGACAGCAGTCGCGCGAGAGAGCCAGTACGCGCGCATCGTGCAGCTCGTGCGTGAAGCACAAGCCAGCAAGACTCCCCTTCAGCGGATTGCCGACCGATACGCAGTATGGTTCACGCCGTTGACGATCGCAGTGTGCGGAATTGCCTACGCACTGTCGCATGACTGGGATCGCGTCCTCGCTGTCCTTGCCGTAGCGACACCATGTCCGCTCATCCTCGCGACCCCGGTTGCAGTACTCGGCGGCATGAATCGCGCGGCAAGGCGTCAGGTGCTTATCAGAAATGGTGGCGCTCTCGAAGCGCTGGGCGGAATAACAGCGGTGGTCTTCGACAAGACCGGTACTATCACGATCGGGCGTCCTCAGGTTTCGCGGATCCTGGCCGCGGGCGACGAGCGTCAGCTCCTTCGTCTTGCGGCTGGCGTGGAGCAGTTCTCCGGGCATCTCCTTGCGCGGACTGTCGTCGAGGAAGCCGAATTACGCGGCGTCACTATTCCTGATGCACGACACGTTACTGAGTCGCCAGGACGCGGGGTCGAAGGGGAAGTCGAGGGCTCGTTTGTCGTCGTCGGCGCTCGCTCGCTGATAACGGAGAAAGCCCCTGAGGCGCGCGACGCGCTTGAAGCGATGGAGTCGGTGGAAGGTGATGGTGCTGCGCTCAGGGCATACGTCGCCGTTGACGGTCAGTTCGCGGGGATCATCGAGTATGCCGACAAGATTCGGCCCGGAATGCGCGCGATGATCGAGAATCTGTCGTCGATCGGTGTCAGCCGTACGATGCTGTTGTCGGGTGACCGCGAAGCAAATGTGCAGGAAGTCGCTGCATCTCTGGGAATTGCGACCGCCCGGGGAGACCTTCTCCCGTCCGACAAGGTCGATGCCGTGCGAAAACTTCAGGGAGAGGGCGCATCAGTACTCATGATCGGCGATGGGACGAACGATGCGCCTGCGCTGAGTGCGGCGACTGTCGGCGTTGCGCTGGCATCACAGGGGCGTGGTATCGCGACGGAATCGGCGGGAGTGATTCTGCTCGCCGATGAGCCAGCACGGATTATCGACGCCATTCGCATCAGCCGGCGCACGATGACGATCGCGCGCCAGTCGATAATCGCCGGGTTGGGCCTGAGCGGACTCGGAATGGTTGCGGCAGCAATGGGTCTTATCCCTCCAGTCGCAGGAGCACTGTTTCAGGAGGGGGTGGATCTGGCAGTTGTCCTCAACGCGTTGAGAGCCAGCGCGGGCGAGCGCGCGTGATGAAATCCTGTACGGGAAACGCCGAGGAATTCTCCACCTCTCCCTGACAGCCCCCAGACACGCTCGAGCGTAGCGTTCAGCATATCCCCTTACCTGGGCCGTGTCAGCCGTCAACCGCAGGAGGTTCCATGTCCGCCGTCGAAATGGTCGCCGATGTTCGTGAGCGCGCCGAATATCTCGAGGAAGCAACCGAAGGGTTGAGAATTGTCGTGGCGAGCGACGGGTCTGAGGCGTCCGACGCCGCGTTGAGGGCGGCGCAGCTCATCGCAGCCCAATCCCGCGTCCGGGTATACGTGTTGTCAGTTGTGGAGCCCATTCCGGTGATGGTTCCGATGCCAGACGCGCTGCTCGTACCGGCGGATTTCGACGATCAACGTGCTCAGTCCATGCGCGAGGCGATGGAGCGCCAGCGAGCCCGCTTCGATAAGACAGGTTCCTGGACGACGGAGCTTCGTTTTGGCAGGCCGGCAGAGGTGATCGCCAGGTTCGCGCGCGAGCATGGCGCAGGTCTCGTCATCGTCGGAGCGAACAAGCACAATCTTCTGGGCCGAATACTTGGCGAGGAGACCGCGATGGAACTCGCGAGGCTGATAGATGTACCGCTGTTCGTCGCGTCGCACGACATGCTGAGGCTCCCAAAACGTGTCCTCATCTCCATGGACATCAAGCCTTTTGGACTGGAGCCGCTGGCAGGTGTCCTCACGTCAGTGTCTGATACAAAGACGGTCTCGTGCCTGCACGTGAAGCCGCGCGCGGAATTCATGGGTGTCGACTGGGCCGAGTTCGACCGCGAGTATGAAGTTGCTCTCCAGGAGCGTTTCGCGGTATTGGACAAGTCGCTGACGTCCGCGGGCGCGCGTCCTGATCTCATCGTCAGGCACGGCGACGTGACGCGAGAACTGATCGATTACGCCGATCACTCGAGAGCCGAGCTTGTTGTTGTCGGGGTCAACCGGAAGCGTGGCAGGGCACGAGCGGTCTCGGGACGTCTTGCCGGCAGAATCGTTCGGTACATCGATGCCAGTGTGCTGATTGTCCCGGGAATGCAGCCTGAGCCGGTGCAGTTCGTCACGCGCAATAATCAAGTCACCGATGTGCTTCGCGATTCGTCGCAATGGGGTGTGGCGATGAAAGCGTTCACGGCGCGGAACGCCGGGCGAGTCTGCACACTCGAAGTCGATGATCCGGATATGGGTGCCCTGGTAGAAGCCCGGTCATATCCGCTGGTCGGAGTTGATTATGATCGCAAGGATGGCCGACTCACTATTGGCGTGGGCGACACTCGGGGTACGGAGAAACATCTCACGCGATCCGTCCCTTCTCCGGACTCGATCTCGATTCTCAGCAAAAATGGCCGGGACGCGGCGATGTCGGTCGTGCATGGAGCCGGTCAAACGCTCCTGACGTTCTGATCGTGTCGAACCCTGGCGAGAGTGATACAATGACAACGGGCCGCTGGTACCCGGCACAGGTGCGTTCAAGAGCGGGGCCGATCCTGACAGCATCAGACGGATCACGATCCGCTCAAGCCGCGTTTCGCTCGGCGATCACTATTGCGAGAAGACATGGAGTTCAGGTGCGCGCCCTCGCCGTCGTTGAGCCGCTGCCTATAGTGATCGCGGAGCCATCGACCGTGCTCCAGCCTTTGGTGATATCGCCAGAGTTGATCGAGACGATGCGAACAAGAATCGACGGGCAGCTCGTTGACCTTGCGCCTGATCGCCGTGCGTGGAATCTGGAAGTTGCACACGGTCGCGCCGGTGAAGTGATCGCCGAGCGGGCACGCGAAATCGACGCGCAGTTGATCGTGCTCGGGCTGGTGCACCACGGTGTGATGGATCGTCTTCTCGATGGTGAAACTGTAGTCGAGGTAATACGGCATTCGACAGTCCCGGTTTTGCTGTCATCGCCTGATCTCGAGGGCCTCCCGAAGCGCGCGCTCGTTGCGGCTGACTTCAGCGCCGAAAGCATGGAGGCAGCGCGGTCGTGCCTGCGAATAATGGATCTCGGCGGCCTGCTGATTCTTGCCCATGCAATGCCGATGGCGACCGTCTACGACCGCTCTGGCCTGTGGGAGGAGGAGTACGACAGGATCGCGACGAGAGAGCTTGAAACGTTTGCGGCCGCACTCGAGATGCCGCAGGGAATGAATCTCCAGATACTGACACGGAGAGGACCACCGGCACGAACGCTGCTCGATATCGCTGAAAAAAACGATGTCGATCTGATCGTTGCCGGTAAGCGTGGCGCAGGACTGGTGCATCGGATGCTTGTTGGAAGTGTGGTGACACGACTCATTCACAACGCGATGTGCTCTCTGTTGATCGCGCCGGCTGAGGCACACAAGTCCGAGTAGAACGAAAAAAGCGGGCAGTGCGCTGCGATGCACACTGCCCGCTTTGTCGCGTGTCTGCTAGACCGCGTCAGACAGTGAAGTGAAGTTGAAGTCTTTCACCTTGAGCGTCGGCATGACGATCGGGCCGCCGGCTTCCGTGCCCGCGAGACGGATCGATGGCCCCATTGCCTCGATGTTGTTGAGCATGAACAACGGGGATTCGTTGAACCGGAAATTCTTGATCGACTTAGTGATGCGTCCATTCTCGATCAGGAAGGTTCCGTCGCGCGTAAGACCCGTGAACAGAATCGTGCGCGGATCGACCTGACGCAGGTACCAGAGTCGCGTGACGAGAATTCCGCGCGGGGTCGACCTGATCATTTCTTCAGTCGATGTCGTTCCGCCGATCATCTTGATGGAGTTGGGGAACGGAGTCGCTTCTTTCCCCTGCTTCTGTGCCCAGAAGCGCGAATAAGCGAGGTTCTTCAGCACGCCATCCTCCACCCACACCATTCTTTTCCCTGGCAGGCCCTGACCATCGAACGGCTGCGCCCGGAGCTGCGGGTCCTGCGGATCGGAGATGATCGTCACGCGCGGGTCGACTATTCTCTCGCCTATCTTGTTCCCGCCGCCAGTCTTCGTGAACGCACTGCGACCTTCGTCGGCGGTTCGTGCCTGCAGCGACCCGCCGATCAACTGAACGAGATCGCCAACCGCCTGCGGCTCGAGGATGACTGTGTACTTGCCAGGCTCGATCGCGACTGGATTGCGTGAGAGGCGAGCCTTTTCGATCGCGGTGTTGCTGATTTTCGCAAAATCGATCTTCGACCAGTCGTTGTCAGTCGCACCAGCCCATCCGGAACCAGTGCCGTCGTCGGTCCGCACGGTAAGGGTATAGTTCGCTCCCGTGGAGCGGCTGTATGCCA
>JAYUWU010000211.1:0-3179 GCA_043753365.1 Gemmatimonadaceae bacterium
AGTTACATGAGTGATCGCACGCCAGCCAAGGTGCGCAGCGATCGGACGCAGTCCACTTTCTTGGGTAACTACTGAAGGTCGCAGCGCTTTCCGTAGTTACCCCAAATAGATCAAGCGTGTGTTGCGGGAACATGGCCTACCGCGGGCGTAGACTCACGCAACTCAGCAGTTCTCTTTGAAACTCCCCCCTTTAGTTCTGTAGTTCTCAGTGTGCGCGCGCCTTGGAAGCTGGACGCGTAACCGGGGCACCAAGCGCGCTCGTCGACACCGTCTCAGGGTGGACCCGCCTTCCGTTTCGCCTGACGACGTAGGCTTCCATGGCAAAATACTCCGGGAGTCCAAGGCGATCGACAACCGCAGCAGTGCTCTTGTTCCGGTCTTCGACCCGCTGCCAGAACTCGCGGTCGTCCTGTCCGGGGAAGGGCGCCCTGTCCTTCTGGCTCTGGTGCTTGAAGATTGCGAGGATCTTGCAACGCAGCTCATCCTCCGACAGTGGGACGAGCACATCAGCCTCGGCGACATTCCACTCCTGCCACGCGCCGCGGTAATACCAGATGTCGGGTTGCTCTCCCGAATACTGAAGCAGCGCAGCTTCGACGGTCTCGAGACACATGCGATGGGTGCCGTGCGGATCTGAGAGATCACCGGCGACGAAGATGAGCGACGGGCGATGTTCCTCGAGCAGCTCCAGCGTGATGCGAACGTCCTCGGGACCGATCGGATCCTTGCGGATCTTGCCAGTCTGGTAGAAGGGCAGGTTGAGGAAGCGAGCCTGCTCGCGGTTCATGCCGAAGGTCTCAATACCTGACACAGCTTCAGCTTCGCGTATGCCGCGCTTGATGGTCTGCACGTCTGGCGTGTCGACCTGTCCGGGCACCTTCGTCTCGAGGAACTTCTCCACCGTGTCGATCAGCGCGCGCGTTTTCGAGTCGGCTTTCGCAAAATCCCGGTCGAAGCGTCGGAGGAAATCGACGTAGCGGCGAACTTCGTGATCGAAAACGGCGATGTTCCCTGACGTCTGGTATGCGACGATGATGTCGTTGCTGTTCTGGTGGAGCTTGTTGAGGATGCCGCCCATCGATATGACGTCATCGTCGGGATGCGGCGAGAACACGATGATGTTCCGGCCGGTTGGAAGCTTGCTCTTGCCGCGCACCTTCGAGATGAGCGCGTTGAACACCTCGCCGTTGAGCGGGCCGGCCTCCTGGTAACGAGCGAGCAGGGAGCTCAGGTGGTTCTCGCGATAGTCGAGGCTGTCGAGCTTGAGAATGGACTTGCGTGTCATGCTGCTCAGCCAGATCACCGCTGCGATCTCGAGGTCGCGATTCCATTCCACCTCGCCGACGATCCATGGCGTCTGAACACGCGTGAGCTCGGCTGAAGCCGCCGGATCGACATAGAACACAGCGTTGCGGTGACCCTGCAGATATGTCGCTGCTACATCGGGCGCGGGCTCGCCTTCAACAGAGCGTCGTATGATGGCAGCCTTGTGTTCACCGGTTGCAATCAGCGCGACCTCGCGCGCCTCCATGATGGTCGCTACGCCCATGGTGATCGCTTCTGTGGGAACGTTGTCCTCGCCGAAGAAGTCGGCGGCCGCATCGCGGCGCGTTACCGTATCGAGCGAAATCACGCGCGTGCGAGAGTCTATGCCGGAGCCTGGCTCATTGAATCCGATGTGACCCGTCTTGCCGATGCCGAGTATCTGGAGATCGATCCCCCCGGCGTCGCGAATTGCCTGTTCATATGCAGCAGTGTGCGCGTTCAGTCGCTCCCGCGAAACCGCGCCATCGGGGATGTGCACGTTTTCCGGCTTGATATCGATGTGGTCGAAGAGATTCTCCCACATGTAGCGGTAGTAGCTGTGAATACTGTCAGGCCGCATCGGGTAGTACTCATCCAGGTTGAACGTCACCACGTCGGCAAAGCTCAAGCCTTCGTTCCGATGCATCCGGATCAGCTCACGGTATACCCCGATTGGCGTGCTCCCTGTTGCAAGTCCAAGCACGGGGACCTTGCCCGCCGCGCGGCGCTCGGTGATTACGGCGACTATCCTGTGAGCGACAACTTTCGCAATGTCATCGTACTCGGCGATGACTACGGGGACTCTTTCTCTTACCTGCGCGTTCAACGCGATGCCTCCCAGTTGATCAACGGTGCGTCGACGATTGCAGTCTGTGCTGCGTCCGCGACGGCGCGTCTCAGCGGAACGTGCCGCTGATTATCCCTGCTCGGATTGACGCGATTGGTTAGAAGTATGACGAAAAGACCCCGCTCGGGGTCGATCCATATTGACGTTCCGGTAAATCCAGTGTGTCCGAAGCTTCGGGATGAAAAGTGCTTCCCCGAGCTCGAGCCCTTCGAGGGCGTGTCCCAGCCGAGGGCGCGGCTCGACGTGCGCGACTGGGGCGCAGTCCAGCGCGCGATAGTCTCAGGCTTGACGATTCTGACGCCATTGTACTCGCCACCATTCAGGAACATCTGGGCGAAGACGGTCAAATCGGAGAGCGAGGAGAACAATCCAGCGTGACCTGCCACGCCGCCAATGGCGTTGGCGTTCTCATCATGCACCTTGCCGATTACGAGGCCACCGCGCACCGAATCGATTTCCGTTGGCGCGACACGCTGCCAGTACGATGCGCTGTCAGGATTGAACATTGTGCTCGTCATTCCGAGCGGCGCGAAAATCCTTTCAGTGGTGAATCGATCAAGCGTCTGACCGGTGAGCCCCTCGATGATGAGCTGCATCAGGATCAGGTCCCAGTCGCTGTACACTGTGGTAGTGCCGGGAACAGACCTGGCCGGCCTGGCGTTGATCTTCGTGAGGTATTCCTCGCGTCCCTTCGTGTCGCGATACAGCGCAGCGAATGCCTCGAGGCCACCCTTGTGCTCGATGAGCATCCGCACCGTAATCGCCGCCTTGTCAGGCGCGTTGAACCCCGGCAGGTAGCTTGCGACTGTGCGATCGAGGTCGAGCAGTCCCTGCTCCTCCAGGATCATCGCTGCCGTGGTGGTCGCTATCACTTTCGTCAGTGACGCCATGTCGTAGATCGAGTTCTCGTCGACCATTGCTGACGTTGCAGCGGTGTCCAGGCGACCGTACCCCTTTACGTGAACGATGCGGCCGTACCGTCCGACAGCCAGCGACCCACCAGGAGCGGCCTTTTCAGCGATCGCGG
>JAYUWU010000212.1:0-8097 GCA_043753365.1 Gemmatimonadaceae bacterium
GTGTACTGCGAATTACCTGAAGCATTCTGATCGCTTCCATGTTCGCCTCCGCCAGCGCTGCGCGGGAGTAACCCAGTCGATCGCCCCAGTCCGCGCTGGCGCGCCAGGTCGCGCTTTCGAGAATGAGCCCGGTCCTGAATCGCTTTGCGAGTTCTACGTACGTGCCAAAGTACTTTCTCAGCTGTTTTCGGCCCTCTTCATTGCGAAGCAGGTGAAATGCCGCAAAATCCGGAAGCTCGAGCCCTTCGTTGAAGATCAGGGTTGTCTCGATCCCTCCGTCAGAGAGCCAGAGCCTGTCGCTCAGCTGTGGCAATGACGTGCGATACTTTGCCATTGTGAAGGCCCGCGTTGGAGATCAGCGGCTGCTCGGTCACCGCAAGCACAATCTCATTCTCGGCGGTCTTCAGCGGAAGGTACGCAGTGCCTTCCGTACTGCCTGACGAACTGTGTCGTAGCGGGGAGTGTCGTTACTCGTACGAGAGTGCCGCGGCAGTCGGCACGCGCACGGCCCGCCAGGCTGGCCATGCGCAGGCGACGACTGACACCGCGACCACGACAGCGAGCCATGCGATGGTCCCGCCCGCTTCAGGGAGGTACGTGACGGGCACGGCGAACATGATTCGCCCGAATGCCCTGCCAAGGATTACGCTCATCGGGATCGAAAGCGGTATTGCGATGAGCCAGCTGAGCAGTGCAACCACCAGTCCTTCGACCTGCACGATGCCGATTATCGAGCTGTGGCGTGCACCGATGGCGCGCATCACCCCGATCTCACGCGTGCGCTCGAGTACAGAGAGACTCATCGTCGAAGCTAGTCCCAACCCGCCAACGATGATTATCAACTGACCCATGACGCCGAGAAAACCGGCAACCATCAGCAGGTGATCTTCGACGACGCGCCTCTGCTCGCTCATGAGCTGGGTCGACTGCACTTCGAGACCGGCGTCAGTCATCGCCGCACGAACTCGCTGGACGAGATCGAGCTGGGACGCCGGGCCGTCGACCGATGATGCGACGACGACAGCAGATGCGCCTCCACCGGCATGTGACGCCAGAGCTTCGCGCGCGGCATATGCAGCCGGTGACGGACCCGCGTCCACGACGCCGACAACTTCCCACACCGATTGCCTGCCCGCGATGGTAAGCGTGACAGCGCGTCCGAGTTCCATACCGGGTTGATCTTCAGCGAGTCGCTTGTTGACTATCAGAGCGTTGGTGTCGTCCGCGCGCATCCACCGCCCCCGCACGACTGGTACTGAGAGCATCCTCGTGTCGCCAGGTGGTGCAGTGATCGCGAATGCACTTCCCATCGTGCCCGAAGTGTCGGTTGGAACAGCCTGCGCACCTGACCATGCTTCAACGTTGAGCACACCGCCGACGGCTTCCGCGATTCGACGGATGGAGTCCGGCTCATGCCGACCGACGAGCCTGACAACCATGTCGAACCGCTGCGTCCCGAAGAGCGTATCTACTGAGGCAATGACCGATGCCCTCAGGTTCACCGCACCCAGGTAAACAGCGCCGCCGGTTGCAAGAGTGATCAGCGTGAGCACCATGCGCTGTCGTTTCCGAAACGCATTGCGCAATGAGAGAAGCAAAGGACGCGTAACTCCCGGCGCCCTGCGAAGAAGCGTTCCTGCGTTGCCTGCGTTCCCGGCAATCCCGAAGTCACGCAGCGCTTCACTGACGGGTATCCTGCTTCCACGTACGACAGGTATGGCAGACGCCAGAACCGGAAGCACCATCCCGACTGCAATCTGGACAACGATCACCCACGCGGGAATTGTTGCCCCGGTGATGTCAAAATTCAGAAGATCTGCGCTGAATCGCGCATACAGCCGGCCGATGACAATCGCCGCAGGAATCGCGATGACGCTCGCGACGAATCCCAATGCGAGTGCCAGCACGAGATACATCCCGGCTATCTGCTCAGTTCGCGCCCCCAGCGTCTTCATGATACCGATCTCACGCAGCTGCCCCGCCAGCATCGCAGATACCAGATTCACCACGAGAAACGCACTCAGTAACAGGGCGAGCGCACCGAATGCCCCCTGCGTAAAGAGCAGTGAGTCCATCTGCGCTGCATGGATGTGTCGCCCGGGGACGGGGACGTCGATGTCGTATATCCGGCGACCGGTGGTCTCGATGACGCCTGAGATCTCTGCCGTCACCGCGCGAATCTGACTGCGCGTAAGACTCCGGTCGCGCATGACTACCCGCAGTTGATTCAGCGTCGATGGCGCACCCAGATAATCAAGAGTCGCGGGCGTCACGAACGCATAGACGACGTGCTCCATCCAGCCTGGCGCGAGCCCGACATCTCTCGCGATACCTGCGATGCGAAGCTCGCGCGACTGACCATCCTTCACCTGTACCGTAAACGTTGCTCCGACTGCTGCGCCGCTGAACTCGACCGACGAGCTCTCGACGACGAGCGAGTTTGCGGATGGTGGCCACGCGCCGGCTTCGTGCTTGATGACCCCGATCCGGCTTGCGCCGAAGTCGTCTGTGCTCATGAGGACGGCGGTCTTCCAGCCCGATGTCATCAGCACGCTGCCGGTCACCGTTCGCCGTGCCTCAGCCAGCGCAACAGGACGTATCGCGCGGACTCGCTCCAGAAGCGCATCGTCGATCGAGTCGGTGCGAATTACAGCCGAAGGCGGATTGCTCGAATCGAACTGCTCCCGGATCACCTCGCGCAGCAGCGACCAGGTGTTGAGAACCGAGCCCGCGCCGATAATTCCAACACTGACCGCGGCGACGACAAGAGCCGTTCGTGACTTGTGAAGCCAGACGTCCCTCATCACTTTCCGCCACCGCGGGTCAGGCATTGGTGCGCTCTTCCGATACGACTCGTCCGTCTGCAAGCGTGATGGTTCTCGACGCCGACCGTCGCGCTTCCCGGTCATGCGTCACCATGACAACGGTCTGCCCATCGGCAGCCAGACCGGCGAGCATCTCGAGCATTGCGGCTGCTGTCGCCGAATCGAGATTCCCCGTGGGCTCGTCTGCAAGGATAACGGCCGGATCATTCGCGAGTGCCCTTGCAACCGCAACCCGCTGCTGCTGCCCGCCGGACATGGTCAACGGCAGTTTGTCAGCCTGATCGGCAACACCGAGTCGATCGAGAAGAGCGATGGCGCGGCCACGGCGCTCCGATGCAGGCCACATTCTGCAGAAGTCCATTGGAAGCATCACGTTCTCCGCAGCCGTCAGCGTCGGCAGGAGCTGGAAGAACTGAAAAACGATTCCGATCGTTTTTCCGCGCCATGGCGACATCGCGCGCTCTGACAACGTGTGCACCTGTGTTGTGCCGACTCGCACCTCGCCGGAGGTTGCTCGGTCGATGCCGGAAAGAAGGCCAAGGAGAGTCGACTTTCCGCTTCCCGATTGTCCGACAATTACTGCGAACTCCCCCTTGTCGATAACAAGGGAGACGTCGTCGAGCGCCGCAAATGATCTCCCAGCGACGTCGTACGTTCTGGTCACACCTGTAAGGGCGATGAGTGGAGTTGTCATGCAAGACACGATAGGCACCCCTGTGCCGCCTTCGCGACAGGGGTCGAGCCCGCTCACCTTACTGGTTGCACCGTTGGGCGAAAGCTGCCACTTCGGAGGCGTGCCGGTGCGTACGATGTGAGCAGGACAATTCGGTCTTTCGCGGAGAAAAGATGCTCAAACGAATGCTGTTCGTTGTTATCGCAATGATTACGGCCTCTACACCAGCCGCGGGCCAGCACGGCACGGGATCCGCACAAACAAGGACGGCGCCGGCCGAGGCTTCACAATTCAATTTCCTGATTGGACAGTGGGAGCTCGACGTCCGCCCCGCTCCAGCCGGACTCGGCCAGCGGATTCATGGTGTGCCCAGAATGACGGGTGTCTGGAAGGCCTGGCGAGCGCTCGATGGCTGGGGAATCGAAGATGAGCTTCGGATCATCGACGCGTCGGGCAACCCCGTCAACCTCACGCACGCCGTGCGCTATTACGATGCGTCATCGAGGACCTGGAAGTCGTCTACGATCGATGTTTATCGTGGTTCATTCAGCTCGACCGCCGCGCAGTTGCGTGGCGGAGTAATGACAGTGACCGTGAGCGCGAGGAGCCCCGACGGAGAGGCGTACCTGGTGCGCAGCCGTTTCTCGAACGTTACCGGAGATCGCTTCAGGTTCGTGCAGGAAAGGTCGACTGACAACGGCAAGTCCTGGAAGGAAAATCTGTCGATCGATGCGAGACGCGTCGCCGCGTCGGCTGCAAGATAGGACGCGGGACTTTGCCACTTGCCAGTGTGGCTGATTGAGTCAACGTTCCGGCATGTCGCGCCGCCACTTATGGCTCCAGCTGCTTATTGGATGGCTGCCTGTATGGGCGTTGCTGACGTTGCTCATCGCAGGCGCTCACGGATCGACATTCAGGCCAGCGGCGCTGATATCGCTCCGCATGATCATCGCTGGGGCGATCCTTGCCGTCGCCGTGCAGCGGCTTACTGAAAAGCTTCCATGGCCAAGTCCGATCACTCCCGGTTTTGCCGGGATTCATTTGCTTGCAGCATTCCTGTACTCGATCGGACTGGTGCTGCTCAACAGCCTCATTGAAAGTGTGTTCGAGCGGTCGCTGGTAATTGTCGTCGGGGTTGGGATTGGCCCTTTTCTCATGCTCGGTGTGTGGCTTTACGTGATGATCGCCGGCGTCTCGTACACGATTCAGTCAGCCGAAAGAACAGCGAAAGCCGAAGCGGCTGCCGCGCGCGCGCAGTTGTCCGCGCTCAGGTCGCAGCTGAACCCGCATTTCCTGTTCAACGCACTGCATACCGTCGTTCAGCTGATCCCACGCAACCCCGACAAGGCGACCCAGGCGGCTGAGCAGGTGGCCTCGCTTCTCCGCACGACAATGGAGGAGGATCGCGATCTCGTTTCTGTGGAGACAGAGCTTGCTTTCGTCGACCGGTACCTCGATCTCGAACGTCTTCGATTCGGCGATCGCCTCGACATCGCCGTCGACGTCCCCGCGAACGTACGCTCCGCAACAATACCATCGTTTTCGATTCAAACACTCGTCGAGAATGCAGTGCGGCATGGAGCGGCCCCAAACCTCGAAGCGACGACCGTCACCATCGCGGGGACGCGCGATGGTCGGACGGTGACGCTGACAGTGAGCGACACTGGCGTCGGCAGCACTCGCGATGCGCTGGATGGAAACGGAACAGGATTGCGGCGCCTGCGCGAAAGACTTGACGCGCTCTATTCCGGCGCAGCAAAGCTCACGGTGACCCCGGGTCCTTCCGGCGGAATTCACGCGATGCTGGAAGTACCTGAGGATTCAGTCGATGAGCGATGAGGCCACGGTCACTGTTGTCATAGCTGACGACGAGCCTTTTGCGCGAGCGGGCCTTCGCGACATGCTGTCAGGAGTTGACTGGATCAGCGTCGCTGGAGAAGCCGCAAACGGACTCACTGCCGTGGAGATCATCAACCGGGTTCGCCCCGATCTCGCATTTCTTGATATCCAGATGCCCGGGCTTCTGGGCACCGAGGTCCTTGGTAAGCTCGCCCATCAGCCGTTCGTTGTTTTCACGACTGCATTCGCACAACATGCGGCGACAGCATTCGAGCTCGGTGCAGTTGATTATCTGCTCAAGCCCTTTGGTTTTCAGCGCCTGTCGCGAAGTCTCGAACGTGTGCGGGCGGCGCTCGGCGAACCTCACGCCGCTCCTGCTATCGATCGGCTGCAGGAAGCGCTCGGCGCGGGGCCGATGTCGCGTCTGTTCGTTCGTACGGGAAACGGCATCGTCACTATTCCCGTCGAGAGTGTGATCTGGTTCGAGGCCGCGGGCGATTACGTCACTGCGCATCTCAACGGCACCCGACATCTGATGCACGTCTCACTCAACAGGCTCGAGGCGCGCCTTGATCCGGAAAAATTCATCCGCCTGCACAGGACTAACATCGCCAACCTCGAGCACGTCCGCGGTTTCCGACGAACGGGGCGTGGACTCGTCGCTGAAATGAAAAACGGCATGCAGGTGCCGGTGAGCCGCGACAAGGCCAGACAGATTCGCGGCGTGCGGACTTATTGAGTGCCGATTTTCTTCCCAGCTCAGGCCATCGAATTCCCGCGTAACTTCCTTACAGTCGGGTCGTTACTTCTCGCCACCACGGGTCTGCATCGCTGACGAGTTCGGGCTCGATTGGCTGGCCGAGCATCGGAGTCAGGACGCGCGCACCTGAGTCGTTCGCCAGGGTGAGGAGGGTTTCAGCGGGCTCTTCCCAGGAATGGAGCGCGAGATCGAACGTACCCCAGTGTATCGGGAGAAGGGTTCCGCCACCGAGCATCTCGAAAGCGCGCAACGCGTTTTGGGGACCGAGGTGGATGTGCGCCCAAGCCGGGTTCGACGCGCCGATCTCCAGCATCGCGATGTCGAACGGACCGTGCCGCTGTCCGATGAGCGCCAGGTCAGCAGTGAGCCCGGTATCGCCGGAAAAAAAGATTGTTTTGTTCGACGTTTTGATAACCCAGGACGACCAGAGCGTTGCATTTCTGTCGCGCAGTCCGCGTCCGGAGAAATGTTGTGCCGGCGTTGCAGTAATCGACATGTCTTTGCCCGCCACATCATGCTGCTCCCACCAGTCGAGTTCGGTGATGAGGCGTGGACTTACCCCGAGCTTCTCGATACGCGCGCCCACTCCCAGTGAAGTGATGACGGGCAATCCGAGTGCGGCTATTTTCCTGATGGTTGCCGTGCACAGATGGTCGTAGTGGTCATGCGACAGCAGCACAGCGTCGATCGGCTGAAGCTCGTCGAGCGTCGCGGGGACAGGGTGAAACCGCTGTCGGCCTACAAACGAAACGGGGGCTGCATGTTGCCCGAATACGGGATCGGTCAGCACTCGAATTCCGTCTGACTCGATCAACATCGAGCTGTGACCCAGCCATGTAACACGAAGCCCGGTTCGCCCCTTGGCGCTCAACGTCGGAACCGGATTGATAATCGGGAGGGGTTGTTGCGGCACGCGCTTGCGACCGCCAAAAAGAAAGTCGCTCATGAGGCCTGCGGTATTACCTGACATCGACAACCCGAGCCCCGTGGAGTTGTGAAATCTCCCGTCGCGAAACTGTCTCGATGCAAGCGCGCGCTCGAGTCTCAAGCCGCTAAGCAGTGCCACTACTGCTTTATCTGAAACGCGGCCACAAAGGCGCTGGCGAATGGAGGTCTTTCGAGGGCTGCTTCATCCAGTCCCGTCTTCCACGAGAGCCCGTCGCTATTGGCAAGCAGGATGAGGGTAAGTCGCCGCGAAGGAATCTTGAGAAAAAGAGCGGAGTAGGCCCCTTCCCAGATTGCCGTAGAAATGACGCCGCCTGCGGCTCCATCACCCTGAGGTCCGGGCTCATCGGATTTTCTCAATGCTCGCCCAGCCGAGCCGCAATTCCCCGGGATATCGTGCGCACCTCGGTTTCAGCCGGAGGAAGAGGCGAGCAGGAAACGCTTCCGGCTAACGCGAGCAGGAGCCGGGTCTTCAGGTCCGCGATTTCGATGTCGCTTTACGCGACTTCGCTCCAGTCTTCGGATTTGGCCCTGCTGGCATTGTGTCTCTCGTTCACGGGTGAAGTGTTTCTTTTCGCGCAAGCATCCCAACGAACTGCTTTATACGCTTCGCTCTTGTCTCCGGTTTCTTCGCCGTCTGGATCCTGAAAAGAATTGCGTAGCGGTTCTGACTGCTCAAAGTTGCAAAAAACGTTTTCGCTTCCGGATTCAAGTCCAGCTCGGCCTGCAGTTCGTCAGGCACTTCCGCAGTGCGATGGGAATCATATGCGGCGTCCCAGCGCCCATCTGCCTTTGCGGCTTCGATCGCAGCGAGTCCTGCCGGCCGCATCCTTCCGCGCGCGATGAGTTCCGTCACCTTCGCGCGATTGATCTTCGACCATATGCTCTTATTCCGGCGAGGCGTAAATCTCTGAACGAAGGATTCGTCATCCAACGCGCGCCGTTGTCCATCTATCCAACCATAACAGAGCGCCACATCGAGGGCGTCGGCATAGGATATTGATCTGAGTGTCGCGGCCGTTTTTGCAACGCGCATCCAGAGGCCGGGGGACGTA
>JAYUWU010000213.1:0-8050 GCA_043753365.1 Gemmatimonadaceae bacterium
CCTGTTGATTGTCTCGACGACGTCCCACTCATACGCCCAGATGCGCGTCTCGTGTCCGTTGCGAGCGAGCAGATCGGCGAGGGCTGTTCCCCACGCGCCAGCTCCGATCACCGCGCACCGGGTCACGCGGATTTCCCCTGGGCGTCACGTTGTCCGATCCGGTGCTCAGTACCACTGGCGAGCCGCGAGATATTGCCGCGATGCATCCAGATCACGAACACCCCGATTGCGGCGCTGATGAAGAAAAGCAGATGAGGACCTTTCACGATCAGGAGTGAAATGGGAAGTACAACTGCCGCCGTGAGCGACCCCAGACTGACATAACGTGTGGCCGCAAGCACAATCGCAAACGCGATGAGCGCAATAAGCGCCGGCAGCCACGCCAGCCCAAAGAAAACTCCACCGGCCGTCGCGACGCCCTTCCCGCCTCCCTGCCCCATCAGGAATACCGGCTTCACGTGACCCATGATCGCGGCGACGCCAAACGCAATCGCCCAGAGGTCCGGTCTCGACGCGCTGGTTACAAGCGGCAGGAGCAGCGCGGGCAACATGCCCTTCATGGTATCGGCCAGGTATACCACCGCGCCGATTCGGGTGCCGAGTACCCGCATCGCGTTCGTTGCACCAAGGTTGCCGGATCCATGCTCGCGGAGGTCAATGCCTCTCGCCTTCCCCGCGAGATAAGCAAACGGAATCGACCCTGCGAGGTATGCGATGACCAACCCGGCAATGGGGTGCACCTACGCCGACTTCCGCCGCATCACTACGCGCAGCGGACTGCCCGTGAATCCCCACGCTTCCCTGAAACCGTTGTGCAGGTAGCGTATGTAGTGTTCCTGAACCAGGTCCGGATTGTTGCCAAACACCGCGATCATCGGCGGTGTGGTTTCCACCTGCGTGGCATAGTTGAGCTTTACTTCACGTCCTGCCGCCTGCGGCGGCTGCCTGCGCGCGAGCAGCTCCTCGAGCTTCGAGTTCACCTGCGACGTTGATATGCGCTTGCTGCGCTCGCGTTCGACGTCGAGGATGGTATCGAGAAGCCTTGAAACTCGCTGCCCGGTGAGCGCGGACGTAAAGATGAACGGCACGAATCTGAAGAAAGGCGCTTTCTCCGCAGCCTCAGTCTGGAACTTGTACGCCGAGTTCGTTTCTTTTTCGGCGAGATCCCATTTGTTGACGACGACGATAAGGCCCCGACCGGTCTCCCATGCGAGGGCGGCGATCTTCAGATCCTGATTGTGCAATCCTTCAACTGCGTCGATCACGAGGATGCATATCTCGGAGCGCTCGATTGCGCGACGCGACCTGAGCGAAGAGTAGAACTCGATCCCGTCATCGACACGTGACTGGCGTCTCAAGCCGGCGGTGTCAACGAAGACGATCTCTCGATCGTGGTACATCATCGGAGTATCGATCGCGTCGCGCGTGGTGCCTGCGACATCTGACACCACCAGCCGCTCCTCGCCGAGCAGCCGGTTGACGATGGATGATTTGCCGACGTTAGGTCTTCCTATGACTGCGACGCGAAGGGCTTCCCCCGCTTCCTCGTTCATCTCCGGAATCTTCTCTACGATGACATCGAGCAGATCGCCGGAATTTTTTCCGTTCTGCGCCGACACCGGGACCGGATCACCGGCTCCCAGCGCATAGAATTCGTAGAAGTCGGTCGATGCTGGATCATCGACCTTGTTCGCAACAAGGACCCATGGCTTCGATGACTCCCGCAGCAGGTCGACGACTTTGGAATCACTCGGATGAAGGCCTGCCTTTGCGTCCACGACGAGGAGCATCAGGTCAGCTTCGGCAATCGCCTCGAGTACCTGCCTCCTGATCTCGAGATCCATCGGAAGGTGCGGATCGTCAGCCAGCCCGCCGGTGTCGACGAGCCAGAAAGTGCGGCCATTCCACTCAGCGCGAGAGAAGTGACGGTCGCGCGTGGTGCCCGCCTCGTCGCTTACGATAGCGGCGTGATCACCGACGATCCGGTTGAACAAGGCCGACTTGCCCACATTCGGTCGGCCGATGAGGGCGATTACTGGAACATTCATGCTGCCACCGCGAGCTGCTCGCTTGAAAGAACATCTACAAAATCGTAGGAAGGATAGACGGGTAACGGGAGTGTCTCCCGCAATTCGTCAAAGATTACATCATCGAGGAAGACACGATCCTCGTTGATCGTTTCGGCTGGTATCAATGCGACATCGAGGTCGGTCCGGCCGATGAGCGCACGGCGGATGTCCTCACCTACAAGAAGTCCAGCGGTCGTGATGGTTGGACCGAAGAGGGAATTTTCAACGGAGATGAGCTCGAAATGAGCGCCCGTCACCTGGCGAATCTTCTCGATCAGCTCGGCCATGAGAGTTGCTGTTGCAGTCCCTGTGACAACGCCGATGCGCATCCCGTCGAGACGCGGGAGCTCATCGAGCCCCTCGTCCACGCGCATGCGCAACGCAGTAATTGCACCGATGCCGTTCTCGATCTGCGCGAAATCGCCATAGTGCTCGGGACCTGGAAGCTCGCGTTCGGCCAGGTGGTACAGCTCGTCAGAGCCGAAGACCCACGCCTCGCCGCGCTCGCGCATGGCGCGATCACTCCACCTTTCGACATGCGAGAGCAGCTCCCTGGCCTTGTCCCGGCTCAGTCGCTCCCCCGTATACAAGTGGGAGAACTGTGTGATGCCGACGGGGACGACGGCTGCCGAAATCACCGCCTCGCCCATGTTCCACAGATCGCTGAGTGACTCCTCGAGGACGGGGCCGTCGTTGAGCCCGGGCACTACGACCATCTGCGTATGAAACTGAATGCCTCCCTCGGCCAGCCTCGTCAACTGGTCAACGACGTTCGGTACGCGCGGATTGTTGAGCAGGATCTTTCGCGCCTCCCAGTTCGTGGCATGAACCGAGACGTAGAGGGGCGACAGCCGGTACTCCAGTATCCGCGACATGTCGCGCTCCTTGACGTTCGACAGCGTTGCAAAATTGCCGTATGTGAACGAGAGGCGATAATCGTCGTCGCGGATGTAGAGGTTCTTCCGAAGCCCAGGCGGCAACCCTTCGATGAAACAGAACTCGCACCGGTTTGCGCACCGGCGAACGTTCGGAGGCTCGAGCGTGATGCCTATCGCTTCACTTTCCGGCCGCTCGATTTCGTAAACGATGTCCTGGCCATCGGGCTGCCGCGTCTCGACGACGAGTTCTTCGTCGGCCGACAGAAATTCCCAGTCGAGGAAGTCCTGAACGGGACGACCGTTGATTGAGATTATCTGCGTTCCGGGCACCATCCCGATCTCATCTGCAATGCTTCCGGGACTGACCCGCGCAACTTTGACCATAGCTAAAGTAATTTAGAGCCAAAGCGCCCGAAATCAAGGAATCGTCGAAGGTTACGCGTTACACCGGAGCGTTGGCTGCGAGGGTTTCCAGCAGCTTCCGAGCCTGTTCTGCATTGAATCCGGGCAACTTTGCAATCGCCTCTTCGCCGGCATCGCGAACTCCCTGGACGCTGCCGAATTCCTGAATCAACCGGCGTCGCTTCACCGGCCCGATCCCCGGTACTTTCAGCAACTCGGAGGTAACCGTGCGCATCGTCCGGCGTTTGCGATTGTATGTGATAGCGAAGCGGTGGGCTTCGTCCCGAAGCAGCTGCAGCGCACGTAATGCCGGGGAGCGGCGGGACATCCTGACAGGCTCTGCCCTCCCCCACATGAACACCTCTTCATCCCTTTTTGCCAGACTGATCAGCGGGCGATCGCCAAGTCCCAGCGGCTCGAGCGCCTGGTGAGCGGCGGATAGCTGGCCCTTCCCCCCG
The DNA here is from genome assembly GCA_043753365.1 of Gemmatimonadaceae bacterium. Lineage (GTDB taxonomy): Bacteria > Gemmatimonadota > Gemmatimonadetes > Gemmatimonadales > Gemmatimonadaceae > UBA4720. Next base: position 3,808 of record JAYUWU010000213.1, read on the forward strand.
TCGATCACGATGAGGTCAGGAAGCTGCTTTTCGTCGGCAATGCGGCGCTGGAAGTACCGTGTTACAACCTCGCGCATTGACGCGAAATCGTCGGTGCCCTCGACAGTCTTGACCTTGAACTTCCGGTATTCAGCCCGCTTCGGCCGACCGTTCTCAAACCAGACGCATGCACCTACTGTGTCAGTACCCTGGGTGGTCGAGATGTCGAAACATGCCATCGTCCGCGGAAGCTTCTGGAGCCCGAGCTCCCTGCCAAGGTCGTAGACAGGATCGCTCGCGCGCGTCCCTGTCTCGAGGGCGGATAGCCTGAGTTCTTCGAGGAGGTGTCTCGCGTTCTGCTGAGCCAGCTCGACCAGCTCGCGGCGCGGCCCGCGCTGCGGCACGAGAACCCTGGTTCCTCCAAGCGACTGCTCGAGAAGCTCGCGGTCCTCGAAATCGAAGGGGACGAGCAGGTCCCGGGCGCGTTCCTGCATAGGCACGTAATGTCCTGCGAGAAAGACCGACAGGATTCCCGGATCCTCCTCGCCCTCGAGATTCTGGAGAAATCGGTGTTCGCGCGCGAGAAGTTTTCCGCCACGCACCCGAAGGAGTGCGACACACGCATCATCGTCATCACGCGCGTACCCGACCACGTCGCGGTCACCGCCTTCGACCTCGAGGACGACAGTCGGCTCCTCCATTCGCTCGACGTGAACGAGCGCATCGCGCAACTCGGCCGCGCGCTCGAAGTCGAGCGATTCGGACGCAAGGTCCATCCGCTCCCGGATGTTCTTGATGACCTCTCCGGGCTTGCCATCGAGGAACAGGAGCACTTCGTCGATCATCGATCGATAATCCTGCTGGCTCTGGGCGAGTATGCACGGCGCCTTGCAGCGGTTTATGGCATAGTCGAGGCATGGTCGCTCCGGCATCTCGCGCGGCATGTCGTAATTGCACGAGCGAACCGTGAAAATTCGCTTCACCACGTTCAACGCCCGCCGCATTGAACCCACGTCGGTGTATGGACCGAAGTATCGCGCGCCGTCGTTCTGGAGCTGCCGCGTGACGTAGACCCGCGGAAACGCTTCGTGAACCGTGACCTTTATGTAGGGATACGACTTGTCATCGCGAAGCGCGATGTTGAAGCGAGGCGTGTACTCCTTGATGAGGTTCGCTTCAAGGATCAGCGCGTGCGCCTCCGACGGCACCACGATTGTCTCGAGGTCCGCGATCTGGTTGACGAGGTGGCGGGTCTTGGGACTCTCGTAGTGGTCGTGCCCGAAATAACTGCGAACCCGGGAGCGCAGGCGCTTCGCCTTTCCAACGTAGAGGATCCTGCCGTCGCCGCTCTTCCAGAGGTAAACTCCCGGACCATCCGGCAGGTGCGGGAGCTTTGAGGCAACACTCTCAGGGATGACACGCATCGGTAACTAATAATACTGTGGAGGGCACAGAGAAGGACTTATTGCGTACTGCGAACTAACTGCGTACTGCGAACTAACTGCGTACTGCAAAGTGTTAAGTAGATCTGCGGCGCAGCCGGGCTGTCATCTCGGTCGCCTCGCGAACGCCCATCGCGGTGGTAATGGCCAGGTAAGTCATTCCGTAAACTGCGAGCACCCCAAGCCCGATCCAGACAGGATGCGCAGCGCCAGCAAAAATCAGCTTGAGCCCCCATGCCAGCATCGCCGCAAGGGCGCCGGCCCCCCAGAGCTGAAGGGTGTGATTCGCTGTCATTGACGTCTTGCCGATGCGTGCAGTGAGCGCCCGGCGAAGAAGGAAGAACTCGACCCATGCAGCGATACCCGATGCCGCAGTGAGGCCTGCCACTCCCATTCGTTTGTCGAGTCCGATGGCGCCCGGAAGATAAAGAGCGAACAAGGCGCCCAGCGCGAGGTTGATGGTCACCCTGGCAATCGCAAACCGCAGGGGGGTCTTCGTGTCGCGCAACGCGTAGAATGTTGACGAGTACAATCTCCCCCAGGTCGCGGCGAGAAGACCAATCGTCGAGCCGGCAAGCACTTGCCACACCCATACGGTATCGTCCCGAGTGAACCTGCCTGACTGAAACAGCACTGCCGCGATGACATCACCAAGTGCCAGGAATCCAATGGCCGAAGGCACTATGAAGTAGGCAATCCGCTCAAGGCCAGCATCGAGGCGACCGCGCAGATATGCCGCCACCTCGTCGGCTGTTCCAAGCGCGCTCGACATCATGGGGAGCTCTGCTGCTGAGACCGCCATACCGAACAGGCTGACCGGCAGCGTATATAACACCTGAGCGTACGAGACTACAGCGACGGCCCCTGTCGGCAGCCAGCTGGCGATGAATGAATCGATGAACGCGCTGATCTGCACGACGCCGCGCCCGACGAAAACCGGAACGAAGCTCCGGAACACGCTGCGAGTCTGGGCAGAGCTGAAGTCGAGGTTTGGGCGGACTCCCTTCGCCAGTTGAAGCACTCGCGGCAACTGCACTCCGAACTGCAGCGCACTTCCGGCAACTGACGCCCACGCCAGTATGACTGCCAGGTGACTCTGTGACGTCCCTGCACCGAACGCCACCAGGGCGCCGATCATCGCAACGTTCCAGGCAACCGGAGCAGCGTAGCTCATGAAGAAACGACGATGACTGTTGAGTATCCCGAGGCACCACGCAGAAAACACCAGCAGCGCGGCGCCGGGAAACAGTATCTGCGTGAGCTGTATCGTCAGCTCGCGTTTATCGCCGGTAAACCCTGGAGCGATCATACCCACAAGGAGTGGCGCGAGCAGCACGCCGAGCAGCGTCAACACGGATGCAACAAGCGCAAGCGCGCTGATGACTGCACCTGCGAGCCTGTTGGCCTGAGGGTCATCCTTCCGCGCCAGCAAGCCGGAGTATGCGGGGATGAACGACGCCGACAGAACCCCTTCGCCAAAGAGGTTCTGCAACATGTTGGGAATTCGAAACGCCGCGTTGAAGGCGTCGGCCGCGAGAGATGTGCTGAAGTAGTAGGCAAAAACCTTCTGCCTGATCAGCCCTGCGAACCGGCTTAGTAATATCCCGCTGCCGACGAGGACCGCCGCGGCGCGCGAGCGGTCAGCCGTCATGTGATGCGCGTTGCGTGCGCACGAATTTCGTGCAGCACTCCCTCGATCAACTCATTGCCATATCGCGCCAGGAGTGGCATGAGATTCAGGCTGCGCTCCTGCGGGACACCAAGTGGGAACAGTGCCCCCCGCGCGATTGCAGCATCGCGAAGCGAGTCGTTGCCGCGACGCTTGATACCGGCCGACAACCGGCGCTCCAGTCGCGTGATTCGATGTTCGACATTCCTGCGAAGCCCTTCGAGAACGGCTGTCGGAACGAGGCCCGCGCCCTCGGCGTTCGCGATTTCTTCGAGAGACTCCGACAGCGACACCCTGAGCTTCTCGATTCCGGACGCGATACCGTCGGGAAGAGATTCTCGCGCAAGGCGAGTTTCGACCGCGTGCGGATCCCGAAAATCTTCGGCCTCGAGCCCATGCCGCGTGAGGATCCTGTCGATCCTTGGCTCTACCACGTATCCCGACCAGCGCGGAAGAACGACCGGGGCAGGAACGCCCAGCACGTCTGCAACTGCCGTCACCTGCGCAAAGTAGGCAATCTCCGCGGGGCCGCCGAGGTACGCGACCGTCGGAAGAATCGAGCGTTCGACGATCGGCCTCAGAAGCACATTGGGGCCAAGCGATCCCGGAGCCGCACTCCGCGACATGTTGGCCGCGTCGCGAACCTTGATTCGCTCACGCTTCCCTTCCGACTCGGAAAAAGCGAGAGAGCGGCCATCGACTACGTTCACCTGCGCGGAGAATCCCGCGTCCTTGAGTGAGCGCGATCGGTCACCGAGAGCGGCATCAATCGCTTCGGCATTCTCCAGCGCCCGCTTCAGGAGTGGATGCGCCGCGGTCCTGACGGAGCGGTCAGCAGCATCGAGCACTGATATGCCCAGCGGTTCGAGGATTGCCCTGAGGAGACTGATATACGCGCCGCCGATAGTTGCGTCATGACGATAAGCGTCGCGCACGACTTCGAGCAGAGTTGAATCCGAAGCAGACCCGCCAGCGCGCGCCAGCTGCAGCAGTTGAGCCGATACGTCTCCAAGACCGACGCGCGCAAGCGCAACCCCGACGCCCGGCGGCTCGGACATCTCTATTCGCTCGGCGCCGTCGGCAGTGGCCACGACAGTGGTTGCCGACTCGGCGAAGTCGGAATCGTCGGTGGCCGCCCAGAAGACCGGCGCGA
>JAYUWU010000214.1:0-8004 GCA_043753365.1 Gemmatimonadaceae bacterium
GATCCGACTAACCTCTGGCTCACGATCCACGAGTCGATCGGTCACCCGACCGAGCTCGATCGTGCAATGGGATACGAGGCAAACTACGCCGGCACTTCCTTCATCGCACCGCCTGAGAAGTTCCTCAACAAGTTCCGCTATGGCCGCGACTTCATGAACGTGCAGGCCGACCGCACGCAGGAAGATTCCCTCTCGCGCACGATGTGGGACGACGAAGGAGTACCTGCCGAGAAGTGGATGATCGTCGACAAGGGGATCTTCAAGGACTACCAGACTACGCGCGAACAGGCCGCGTGGATCGCGCCGCTAACTGGCGTCAACAAATCGCATGGGTGCTCGTTCGCTGACTCGTGGTCGACCGTGCAGTTCCAGCGCATGCCGAACATCTCGCTCATGCCGGGTGAACAGGATATCGACCTCGATGATATCGTTGCAGCGACTCAAAAAGGCATCGTCGTGAAGAATCGCGGCTCGTGGTCGATCGACCACCAGCGCTTCAATTTCCAGTTCTCCGGCCAGGCTTATTACGAAGTCAAAAACGGCAAGATCACCGGAATGCTGAAGGACGTCGCGTATCAGAGCAGGACTCCCGACTTCTGGAACTCGATGGACATGATCGGAGGCCAGAAGAGCTACTGGCTGGGCGGCTCATTTGGTGATGGCAAGGGCCAACCCGGCCAATCGAACTCGGTGAGTCACGGCTGCGTTCCCGCCCGCTTCAAGGAATGCAACATCGTCAACACAGGGAGGACCGCGTGAGGCCCCGCTCACTTTTCAGCGCGACCGCCGCAGCGGAGAATCTCATGACTGCGGAGCAGGCGCGTACGCTTGCAGACCGCGTCCTCGGAATGGCAAAGGCTGACGAGACGCGCATCGGCATCGACAATGACTGGCGGGGCAATACACGCTTTGCGGGTGGTGAGATTACTACTTCCGGCGAAAGCACTGACACCACGATCACAGTTGTCAGCACAATCGGGAAGCGTCGCGCGTCTGCCTCGACGAATGTTCTCGAGGACGCGTCACTCAAGCGCACTGTTGACCTGGCAGAGCGGCTCGCGCGGCTCTCCCCTGAAGATCCGGAGATTATGCCGGAGCTCGGGGCGCAGACGTATTCCGCCGTACGCGGGTTCATCGACAGCACAGCGAATCTCGGAGGAGACGCGCGCGCGGTAGCAGCAAAGCGGGTCATCGACCGCGCGGTCGAAATCGGGCGACCTGCGGGTGAGGTATTTGTCGCAGGTTACCTCGAAGCGAACGCATCAGCGCGCGCGCTGGCCAACAATCGCGGCATGTTCGCATATCATCGGTCGACCGACGCTGAGTTGTCGAACACAGTACGCACACCTGACGGCACGGGCTCCGGATGGGCGTCAGCGGGCGCGCGCAGCTGGTCTGCGATCGATCCGTCGGCGCTCGGAGCGCGCGCGGCACAAAAAGCCGTCGCATCACGGAATCCCACGGCGATCGAGCCCGGCATGTACACAGTCGTTCTCGAGCCGCAGGCCGTTGCCGACCTCGTCCCGCTGCTCGGCGGCGCATTCAATGGGCGCTCGGCCGATGAAGGGCGCAGTCCATTTTCACAGCGCGGCGGCGGCACCAAGGTCGGCGAGAAAATCGCTGATGAGCGCGTCACCATTTATTCCGACCCGACAGACAGTGATCTGCTGATGTCTCCCTTCGATGGAGAAGGATTCCCTCTGCAGCGCCGTGTGTGGATCGAAAAGGGCGTGCTAAAGCAGCTGACCTACTCGAGATTCTGGGCGCAGAAGCAGGGCGTGCAGCCAACGGGTGGCGGCGGTGGTGGCTTCGGGGGAGGGGGACTTCCGGGCGGGCTGAAGATGGTCGGGGGAACCAAGTCGGTCGACGATCTGATCGCCGGGACGCAGCGCGGAATTCTCGTCACGCACTTTTTCTACATTCGATCGCTCGACAACCGAACCGTCATGCTCACCGGACTGACGCGCGATGGCACCTTCCTCATCGAGAATGGCAAGGTCACGCGCAGCCTCAAGAACTTCCGCTGGAACGAGAGCCCGTTGTTCATGCTGAACAAGGTCGATGATATCGGTCGGGCGGAACCGACGTCGGCCGGTCAGGTGATGCCGTCGCTACGTGTCCGTGACTTCAATTTCACGTCGCTCTCGGACGCGGTATAGGCAGAGATATCCCGGGATAGCCACAAAGGAACGTCCGGCCCGCTCCGGGATACAAATCCATACACGATCGACGCGCGTATATATAGATGTACCCCGAACGGAGCAGGCGATGAATTCTATGGCGAAGGTGATGGGCGCAATAGCGGTGGTTGCCGGTGCCGCGTTGTTAATCGGGAACGAGTCGGGTTCGGCGCTTGCGGCTGCACCGTCGGCGGTTCCAGCGCCTTTGGTCGACAACTCCCTGGCCACAAAGTCAGGCGAAGAGGTGGCCGTATTCGCAGGAGGCTGCTTCTGGGGAATCCAGGCGGTCTACCAGCACGTCGTCGGTGTCAAATCTGCCGTCTCGGGTTACACGGGTGGCGCCGAGCGCTCGCCGACTTATGGGGATGTAAGCGCCGGCAGAACGGGTCACGCCGAATCGGTCCGGATCGTCTTCGATCCGTCGAAGGTGTCTTATGGCACTCTCCTTCGTGTTCTCTTTGCTGTGGCTCACGATCCGACTCAACTGAACCGACAGGGTCCCGATGTCGGCAAGCACTATCGTTCAGAGATCTTTTTCACGAACGCATCACAGAAAAAGATTGCGACTGCGTACATCGACCAGCTCGGCAAGGCAAAGGTATTCAATCGTCCCATAGTTACGAAGCTGTCGTCGCTTGGAGCGTTCACTGTGGCGGAAGACTACCATCAGAATTACGCGAACGAACATCCCAATGAGCCTTATATCCGCTTTCACGATGCTCCGAAGGTGGCCGCACTGAAAAGCGATTTCGCCTCGATCTACAAGGAACAGCTCTCCGCCTGGAAGTAGGCAAACCGGAAACACCGATCGACACTTCTCGCAGAGGATCCGACACGATGGCCCGCGACCTCATTCGTCCGACGATAATTGCAGTCGGACTTGCGCTTGCGGGCTTGTTCGTTGGCGGCGGGTTCGCGCGAGGCAGGGCTGCTGACCGGTACGTCACGGTAAAAGGGATTTCGGAGCGCGAAGTCCAGGCGGACCTGGCGATCTGGCCACTGCGAATCGTCTCTGCCAGCGACGACCTCGCAACCGCCAACGCGCAGCTTCAGCAAAGCCTGCAGAAGATCAGGGCGTTTCTCACTGCGCAGCAGATCGATGCGACGCAGGCGACCCTGCAGGACTTTTCGGTGATTGACGCGCAGACCAACCAGTATTCCGGCGGCGCGACAGCGGGCTCCCGCTTCGTTATCCGTCAGACCGTTGTCGTGCGTTCGATGAAGCCTGCTTTGATCAGCGCGGCAAGCCAGCGGGTGTCAGAGCTCGTCAACTCCGGCGTCGTTCTTTCGTCAGGCGGGGAGTACGGCAACGGTGGTCCGACCTTTGTATTCACGGGACTCAGCAAGCTAAAGCCGGAGATGATCGCCGAAGCTACCGCCCGCGCGCGAGAATCGGCCGGGCAGTTTGCACGGGACTCGAAGAGCGGAATCGGCGGAATACGTCGAGCGAGCCAGGGGATCTTCGAGATTCTTCCGCGGGACCAGGCTGATGGTATTACAGAAGCGAGCCAGATCGTTAAGACGGTCCGGGTTGTATCGACTATCGACTACGCTTTGAGCCGCTGAAGGTCTCAACCTGTGATGTTTGAAGGTCATGATGCCGGACGTACATGGGGGAAGGGAGTTTTTGAAGTCCCAGGAGTTTCAGAAGCTTTAGTGCCGCAAGCTCTCGCCTCGTCCGGTACCTGCCGGAGTGCGGGCGCCTTTCCGTTCTTGTACAAAGGCAGACTACGCGTCCTGCCGCCCGGACAATCGATGTTGCCCAAACCCGCCTGCTCGAGCGTAGACTTCGAAAACTCCTGGTACTTCAAAAACTCCTTTCCCCGTGTACTTCCGATTCATCCTCGGTCCGCAATCCAGCCCGTAATCCGCATTCCGCAATACGTCCGCAGTCCGCAATAGAGTCCGAAAGAGCCAGGTAAACCCTCCATCCTCCCATCCGGGTCCAAGAGTGCGGCACTTAAGGCAAACTCATCCGGGACCCATGACAATTCGTCGCTTCTTCCTGATCGTCGTCGCAGCGGCAGTGCTTCCCAGCGTTGCACCGGCGCAAGGAGCAGATGTAATCCGCGGCCGGGTCACCGGCCCGGACAGTACAGCAATCGAGAACGTAACAGTTACAGTCACCTCGATTTCCGGCAACGTCAGCCGCACAGCACGCACCGACAGGAACGGAAGATTCACCGTCACGTTTCCGGGCGGAGACGGTGATTACATGGTTTCATTCGCGGCAATGGGTTATGCCGCGCGCAGGTTCGAGGTAAAGCGAACGGCAGATGAAGAAATTCTTGTCGCGGATACGCGACTCTCCCGTGTCGGCGCGGTCCTCGACCCGGTTCGGGTATCAGCAGAACGCCAGAAGGTGGCGCGAAACGACGCACAGCCGGATATCGGCGGAACCGAGCAGCCGCTGAGCAACTCCGCGGTTCCCGCAAATCTTATGGGTGATCTTGCCGCTATGGCCGCTTCCCTTCCCGGAGTTCAGTCAGTCCCGGGACAGGAGGGCGGCGCTGACGGATATTCAGTGCTCGGACTCGGCGCCGATCAGAACAACACGACCCTCAACGGCATGCAGTTCGGTGGCTCCAGTCTTCCGCGCGACGCGATGGTGTCGAGCTCGATGTCGACATCCCCTTACGATGTTTCGCGCGGAGGTTTCAGCGGCGCACAAATGTCACTTCGTTCGCGTTCAGGATCGAACTTCAAGACGCGTGGAATGTCCCTCAACGTCGACGCGCCACAACTACAGTGGACCGACCGCGCCGCTCGCTCACTCGGACAGGAATACTCGAACTACTCGCTTGGCGGGACGGTTGCCGGGCCAATTCAGTTCGACAAGGCGTTCTACAACCTTTCGTATCAACTGGGACGCAGGTCGAACGACCTGCAGACTCTCCTCAACACGAACTCCCAGGGGCTCGCGTCGATCGGCGTCTCGTCAGACTCCGCAACACGCCTCCTGTCGATCCTCAACAACGCGCGCATTCCGCTCACGACGAGCTCGTCGAACGATGACCGCATCGGCGACCAGGGATCGATCTTCGGAAATCTGGACTTCGCGCCGCCGTCGTCGACCAGCGGCCAGGCCATCAACGTCTCGTTCAACGGCAGCTGGGGTAGACAGAACCCAGCGGGTGGATCTGCAACGGAAGTTCCTGCCTTCGGTGGAGAACGAATTAACTGGAGAGGCGGTGTGCAGGCGCGCCAGAACATGTACTTCGGCATTGGTATCCTGAGCGAGACATCCCTTGGCTACAGCGCCTCGAGATCCTGGTCAAACCCGTTCCTCGAGATGCCCGCCGGGAACGTGCGCGTGAACTCGGTTCTCGACGATGGGACCAGTGGCGTACAGGGATTGTCGATTGGGGGCGGGCAGTTCTTCAACAACGCGCAGACATCGAGCACGCTCGGATTCCTCAATCAGCTCTCATGGTTCAGCGGCAACAACAGACATCGATTGAAGCTCACGACTGAGCTCCGCCGGGACGGATCAACTCTCGAGCAGAACAACAACATGCTCGGCACGTTCGCATTCAACTCGCTTGCCGATCTCGAGGCGCAGCGGCCGGCGTCATTCAGCCGGCAGCTGGGCGCGAGGGAACGCGACGTCAGTCAGCTTGTCGCCGGATTCTCGCTTGGGGATGCGTGGCGGAAGACAGACAACCTACAGGTTCAATACGGTATCCGTGTCGATGCGAATCGATTCTCCAGCGAGCCGGCGCTCAATCCGGCGATCGAATCGATCTTCGGGCAGCGGAACGACCTCATGCCGAACCGGGTTTATGTCTCGCCGCGCGCCGGATTCAGCTGGTCTTATGGAAGCGCCCCGCAAATCGCAGGCTTCGAGGGAGCAGCACGCGGACCACGCGCTGTGATTCGCGGAGGACTCGGGTTGTTCCAGAACACACCATCCACGAACCTTGTGGGTGCTGCGCTCGACAACACAGGGCTTCCCTACGCTGTTCAACAGCTGATGTGCATCGGGACAGCAACGCCGATTCCTGCATGGGCCGCTTATGCCGAGGACGCGTCCACGATCCCGACTCGATGCGCTGACGGATCTACGGGAAGCGTCTTCGCCAGCTCGGCACCAAACGTCAGCCTCTTCGCAGATGATTATTCGGCGCCGAAAAGCGTCAGGTCGAACCTTCAGTGGAGCGGACCCATACTCAACAACCGCTTCTCCGCGACGATCGAAGGGACCTACTCGGCGAACTACAACCAGTCGAGCATGATCGACCTCAACTTCAATCCGGTTCCGCGATTCGGGTTGGCATCAGAAGCGGGACGCCCAGTCTATGTGCAGCCGAGCAGCATCGTACCGGCAACTGGCTCGATTTCGACAGTCGATGCACGGACGTCGAACATGTTTACACGGGTCACACAACTCGCATCCGACCTCGAGTCACGCAGCCGTCAGATGAGCCTGCGACTGTCGCCGGCGACGTTCAGCACGAGCCTCAACTGGAGCCTCTCGTACGTCTACTCGAATGTTCGTGAGCAATTCCGCGGATTCTCGAGCACTGTCAGTAATCCGCTGGCCGTGGAATGGGGCCGCTCGTCGTTCGACTCGAGGCATCAGGTGGTGTACAACGTTGGTTACAACTTCTTCGATTTCGTACGGGTGAACTGGTTCGGCCAGTTCCGCGCGGGTTCGCCATACACTCCGATGGTTGCGGGTGACGTCAATGGTGATGGCTACCAGAACGACCGCGCGTTCATTCCTTCACTAACCGATGCGGACCCCGCTCTTGCAGCCTCGGTGAGATCGCTGCTCGACAACACGACCTCCGAGGCGCGCAGCTGTCTCGAGAATCAGCTCGGCACGCTGGCCGGCCGCAACAGTTGTCACTCCCCGTGGACGTCATCAGCATCCATGTCGGTGTCGTTCAATCCGGTAAAGGTGAGAATGCCCCAGCGGGCAACGCTGTCGTTCCAGATATCAAATCCGCTTGGTGCTGCCGACCTGTTGCTCAACGGCTCAGACAACCTGAAGGGTTGGGGGCAGCCATCATTCCCCGATCAGCAGCTACTGTACGTCCGGGGATTCGACCGCCAAGCGCAGCGCTTCCGGTATGAGGTGAACCAGCGATTCGGATCAGTCAATCAGTCGTCGGGATTCAGGATTCCTGTCACGCTCACCGCGATGATGCGATTCGATGTCGGACCGACGAGAGAGAGACAGAATTTGACGCAGCAGCTCGATCGAGGGCGCCGAACGAATGGCCAGAGGGCACCCGAGATCATGCTCAAGGCGATGTACGGAAACGGCGGGCTCCCCAATCCGCTCGCGACAATTCTGCGGCAACAGGATACACTAAAGCTTACGGGAGCCCAGGCGGATAGCCTCGCCACCCTCAACCGATTCTACACCATCAGGAACGATCAGATCTGGTCACCGCTCGCCAAGCAGTTCGCCGAGCTTCCTGACGCATACGATCGCGGCGATGCATATGAGAAGTACATGACTGCACGCAAGGCGACGATCGACCTGCTGGCGAAGCTCGCACCGGATATCAAGAATCTTCTAACGTCGGAACAGCGAAGAAAACTTCCCGCTTTCATCGCGAGTTATCTCGAGCCGAGGTATCTCGCCTCGATCCGCGCCGGCACCGCAACTTTCACCGGCGGTGGAATGTTCGGAGGAGGTGCTCCGGTCACTATCACTTCAGACATGATGGGCGGCGGTGGCGGACATAGAATCATCATCACCCGTTAAAGAACATCCTCACACCTAACATCAGAATGCCCATGACGAATCGTAAAACTCTGATACTGCTGGCTCTTCCCGTGTGGGTCGGTACTGCTGCAGGTGCACAGCAGC
>JAYUWU010000215.1:0-22643 GCA_043753365.1 Gemmatimonadaceae bacterium
TAAGTGTCAATCTCACTGGCGGTGACAGGCGCATTCACCTTCTTGCCGAAAATGCGACTGAGTTCGTGCCGTCGCCCGACGAGAAGTTCGTCGCGTGGGTAGAGCGCTTCAACGCGTATGTCGCGCCGCTGCCGCTTACAGGGAGGGGCGTCGACGTCAGTACCAACGTTACCGACTTTCCCGCGCGCCGCATTTCGCGCGATGCGGGAACGTACCTGAGCTGGTCGCCGGATTCACGGCGGGTGTACTGGGCGCTCGGCCCCGAGCTCTTTCAGCGCGATATCAGCGCAACGTTTGCATTCGAGACGCCTGATACCACGACGGTAAGGAAAGACCCGGAAGCGAAGGGCATTCCGATCGGGTTCAGGGCGGAGGCTGATCGTCCGACAGGAAAGATTGCGCTTGTAGGCGCGACGGTGATCACGATGAACGGCGAGGAAGTGATTCCAAATGCTACGATCCTGGTTGACCGCAATCGCATCACCTATGTCGGCGACGGCAAGACGATCCGTTACGGCAACGACTTCAAGGTTATCGACGTGAACGGCAAGTACATCATGCCGGGGATGGTAGATGCTCACGCCCACATCTCCGGCGGATCGAATGGCATCGCGCCGCGGACAAACTGGTCATTCCTTGCGAGCCTGGCGTTCGGGACTACGACGATGCACGACCCGTCAAACGAAACGTCGATGATTTTCTCGACGTCGGAGACTGCACGTGCTGGTGACATTCTGGCGCCGAGGCTGTTCTCGACAGGCACTATTCTGTACGGTGCGGAAGGTGGCGCGAAGGCGATTACTACATCGTTCGAAGATGCGCTGACGCACTTGCGCCGCATGCAGGCAGTTGGTGCCTTCAGCGTGAAGAGCTACAACCAGCCGCGTCGCGATGCGCGTCAGCAGATCCTCGAGGCGGCCCGCCAGCTGGGGATGCTCGTTGTGCCGGAGGGCGGATCGACGTTCTCCGTCAACACGACGATGTTCCTCGACGGCCATACCACGATCGAGCACAACATTCCCGTGGCGCCGTTGTACGAGGATATGCTCAGGCTGATCTCCGAGTCGAAGACAGCATATACGCCGACTCTGATCGTGAACTATGCCGGCATGATGGGGGAGATCTACTGGTACCAGACTACCAACGTCTGGGAGAATGCCAAGCTTCAGTATTTTCATCCCCGCGGCCAGATCGATGCGCGCTCACGCCGCCGGACATCTGCCGCTCTCGATGATTACTTCTTCGTCGACGTATCGCGGGTTGCGAAGAAGCTGAACGACCGCGGTTTGGTGATCACGACCGGCGCGCATGGTCAGCTCGACGGAATGGGTTTGCACTGGGAGACGTGGATGATGCAGATGGGGGGCATGTCGAACCATGAAGCTCTTCGCGCCGCGACCCTGAATGGTGCGCGGGCACTGGGACTCGACGACGAGATAGGGTCCCTGGCGAGCGGCAAGCTTGCAGACCTGCTGGTGCTCGATGGCAATCCGCTCACCGACATCAAGAACACGAATACGATCCGTTACGTGATGATGAATGGAAGAATCTTCGACGCAAGCAACATGGCGCAGATCGGGAATCACACCGTGCCGGCGCCGAAGCAGACCTGGAGAGATTGAGCTCGAGCGCCGCTTTCCAGGTTACAGGGCTGCTGGGAATTCCTGCGGGTACAGTTGGAGCTTGACGCGAAGGATGTTTCCGCTACCGTTTGAGCGCGAGCAATATCTGAATACGTGCAGCAACCATGGTCCCTCTCCCACCATGCATCACGGAGGCTGTCGTGAGAGCGAGTAGCGTTCAGGCCGTTATCCGTAACACAGTTGCTCTTGTTCTGCTGTCAGCGCCGGCGCTACTTCCGGCGCAAGGCGTAACAACCGCCTCCCTCACAGGAATCGTAACCAACGATCAAGGCGCGCCGATATCCACTGCAAACGTTGTCGCGACACATCTCCCGAGCGGCACGCAGTATCGTGGTTCAGTGACGTCGAGTGGGCGATACAACCTGCCCAACATGCGCGTTGGAGGCCCCTACAGGGTCACCGTGACATCGCTGGGGTTCGAACCAAAATCCGAATCGGACGTCAATGTCGGGCTTGGTCAATCACTTCGACTCGACTTCCGGCTCAAGCGCCAGGCACTCGAGCTTACCGGGGTCACCGTCACTGCGGAGAGGGATGAGGTTCTGAACGCTGGACGTACGGGTGCCTCGACGCGAGTCGGGGAGGCACGGGTGGCAGTAACGCCGTCAATCAAACGCAGCACGCGCGATCTTACGAAGCTGGATCCTCGAAGTGATGGCAACATGAGCTTCGCGGGAAAGAACTGGCTCTACAACAACATCTCGCTGGACGGCTCGTACTTCAACAATCCGTACGGTCTCGACGATCCCGCTCCGGGCGGCCAGACGAATGCCGAGCCGGTGCCCTATGACGCCGTTGCGGAGCTGCAGGTATCGCTCGCGCCATTCGATGTGCGTGAAGGCGGATTTACCGGAGCCAACATCAACACGGTGACGAAAAGCGGCACCAACGACTTCCGTGCGACCGCCTACACGTTTGCACGAAATGACGCGTTCCAGGGAAATACGGTAAGTGGAACGAAAGTCGTCGCGAATCCAGACCTCTCTTACAACCAGAGCGGCGCGTCAATCAGCGGAGCGCTCATCAGGGACAAGCTCTTCTATTACGTAAATGGCGAAATAGAACGTACAACCGATCCGGGGTCGAATTTCGTCGCCCGAACCGGTGGGGCGTCAGGCCTTGGCGTATCACGCGTAGAGGCAAGCGTGATGGACGCGATTCGCGAGCGCATGATCAGCGGTTACGGCTACGATCCAGGGCCGTATCAGGGGTACTTTTTTCATACTGACAACGACAAGATCATCGGCAAGCTCGACTGGAACATGGCGAGCAACCAGACGCTCAGCTTTCGCGTCAATTATCTCAACGCCAAACGTGACCTGGGACCACACCCGTTCGTGCTGAGCTTCGGCAATACCGGACGCGGTCCCAACGAATCGAGCCTGCCGTTTTACAATTCGGGTTACGCGATCAACAACGACCTTACATCCCTTGCGCTGGAACACAACAGCAGAGGGACGAAGTTTGCGAACCGGTTCTTCGCGAGTTACAACCGCTTCCGCGACGCTCGGGAACCGTTCAGCGAGGATTTCCCGACCATCGACATCGGCGAAGCTGGCGTGACCTACACCACGCTCGGCCATGAGCCATTCTCGATCAACAACATTCTCGACCAGGACGTGCTGCAGCTCACGAACAATCTCAGCTACTTCAGGGGCAAGCACGTTTTCACGGTCGGGACGAATTTCGAGTCGTTCGATTTCTTCAACTCGTTCAACATCTTCAGGCACGGCGTGTTTTTCCTGCCGGCTTTCATTCCGGTCGGAAGCCAATTCGGATCTCTCAATGACTTCTTTG
Organism: Gemmatimonadaceae bacterium; assembly: GCA_043753365.1. Lineage (GTDB taxonomy): Bacteria > Gemmatimonadota > Gemmatimonadetes > Gemmatimonadales > Gemmatimonadaceae > UBA4720. Next base: position 3,441 of record JAYUWU010000215.1, read on the forward strand.
CGTCCACTACGGGCGCCAACAAGAAGAACTTCGCAAGCATGATCGGCACTGGACCGACCAAGGGTGAGAACATTCACGTCGGCCAACTGTCGTTCTACGCGCAGGATGAGATGCTTGCAACTGACCGATTGAAGCTGACGTACGGTCTCCGCGTCGACTTCCCGATGTACTTCACTGATCCAGTAGACAATCCGTTCTCGCGTGGCTTGACCGCGCTCGATGAGAACCGGCAACCCGAGGTAGTGGATCAGAGCAAGCTTCCTGATTCGAAGCCGATATTTTCACCTCGCCTGGGCTTCAACTGGAATGCCGTCGGCAACAGAAACACGCAGATTCGCGGCGGAACTGGTATCTTCACGGGGCGTGTTCCGTTCGTCTGGGCTGGCAACGTCATCTCGAACCCCGGGGCGAATCCGAACCTGGCGCCACCCAACGCACCAATTTCAACGAAGCACGGGTCGGTTCTAGCGCCTTCGTTCGATCTCAATGCGATGGACCCCGACTTCGAGTGGCCGCAGTCGTGGACGACGGATCTTGGCATCGATCAACAGCTTCCCTGGGGAATGCTCGGTACCGCCGAGGTCATGTACTCGAAGGATCTGAAGGGTGTGTACGTGCGCAATGCTGATCTCCGAGCGCCCGTGCGGACACTTCCTGACGGCCGCCCGTATTACGGCGGATTCGGCAACAATGAGCTCAACTCCGATGGCGGAGCCGGCATCTACGTCATCGACAATACTGACGACGGATATTCTTTCAACTTCACCGGCCAGCTTCGCAAGACGTTCACGCCCAACGCGGAAGCGAGCATGGGCTACTCCTATAATGACGCGCGCAACTCGCTGCGTTCATCTGAGATTGCCAGCGTCCTGTGGTCGTCTCAGCCAAACAGTGGTGATCCGAATCATCCCGAGCGAAGTTACTCCGAGTTTGGACAGCGCCACAGGTTCATCCTCTCGGCTTCCTACTCCCGATCGTGGTCGGAGAGGTTCCGCACCCAGGTTGGAATCTTCGGAGAGCTCGCCGAAGGAAACCGGTTTGCCGGTGCTGGCGGTAATCGCTACTCGTTCATCTACGCTGGCGATGTCAATGGCGATGGCCAGGCGGGTAACGACCTCATCTACATTCCCCGCGATGCGGGGGACATACTGCTCGATCCGCTTACGAGCGGCGGCAAGACTATTTCCGCTGCAGACCAGTGGTCACGGCTTAATGCTTTCATCGAGCAGGATGACTATCTCAGCTCGAACCGCGGTCGGATCGCTGAGCGCGCTGGTGCCGTGAATCCGTGGTACCAGAACATCGACCTCCGCGTACTGCAGGATATCAACTTCAACCGCGCTGGCCAGAAGCATGGCTTCCAGGTAACGCTCGATGTTCTGAACGTCGCAAATCTCCTGAACTCGGACTGGGGAGTCCGAAAAGTGGCAAGCTCCGCTGCGACCTCTCCATTGTCGCTTGCAAGATTCAATTCCTCCGGCGCACCGGTTTTCAACTTCATCGGGCCGTCGACGACTTTCGTCGATGACCCCGGCCTCTTTTCGCGCTGGCGGGCACAGCTTGGTGTTCGCGTTCTTTACAACCGATAGGGGCCAGCCTTCGCCTTTGTCGTCGGGCTGACAGTCGAGGGCCCCGCAGATTGCTTCCATGGTAGAGAAGCGAACTGCGCGGGCCTTCCCTGTGAAGAAATAGGCCGACAAAGGTTGTAATTGCAGAAGCCTCCCGGTTTGTTAATGGGATGTTCATCCAGCAGAGAGTTCCGCAGAAGCCGGCGACTCGCGGAAGCCTGAAATGGATTCAGCGCGCAATCGAGCCTGACCCGGCATTGCTCGACGATGCCATTCGGGCTGCTATCGGCGAAGATCCTGACTGGGCCATCGAGTGGATTTCCCCCCGGAGACACGATCAGTGGGCCGAGTATCGTGATGCCGGATTTCTCGTGCATCTCGACAGGCGGGATCTCATTCCTTCACTCAAATCTTTCTGGCCGCCAGGGGGTCCGCAGTGGGACGCTCTGGGGAAGGGCTCCGGCGGAGAGGTGATTCTCGTAGAAGCAAAAGCGCACTTTGCCGAACTGTCTTCTGACTGCGGTGCGGGGGAAAAGTCGCGCGTGCTGATCGACAAGGCTCTGTCTCATACGAAGGCTAGTCTTGGTGCCCCAGCATCAGCCGACTGGTCGCGCCAGTACTATCAGTATGCAAACCGCCTGGCGCATGTGACGTTTCTTCGGGAGCAGGGAGTGAAAGCCTGGCTCGTCTTCCTCTATTTCTATGGCGACAGCGATATGGGCGGGCCGATGTCAGCTTCAGAGTGGGCAGAGCGACTAGCGACAGTTCACCGCCACTTGGATTATCAGGGCGATCTGCTGGACAAAGGAGTCGTGAATGTATTCCTGCCGGTGGAATCCTTCGTATAGATGAAAACCGGTCCAGCCGGCCTCGAGAGCGGAGCCGCAGTGACTCCGCTCTCGCCAGCCTGATTGTCAGGGCGCTGGGGCAGCCATGTCTGAATTCCAGATATCGTTGATGATCACCCACTTCCCGCCCCGGCGTCCGAAAACTGATACGTACTTGCCTGTGTCGACAGTCTTTCCTGACTTGTCGGTGACGGTGTAAGTATTCCATTCGTAGCCGAGGTCGCCTGAGACGACGATCTGCGGGTTGGGACCCGGGGTCTGACTGAGACCTGCCGCGGCCATGCCCGGAATGTCCTTCGCAAACGCCGCGCGGACCGCGGCGGCTCCACGAGCTGGGGCAGCTCCCGGTGCATTCACCACTGCGTCATCGGAGTATGACGCGACAACGCCATCGACATTGCCTGCCTTATAAGCCTCGAACCATGCAGCGTTGACCGCGCGAATCGCCTGCTCGTCTGCCGCCGCGTCCACAGCTGGCACAGCCGCAACCGCACTCACAGTGTCGGACCCTGCCGGACTTTCCTTCGTGCAACTGGCCAGTGCCAGGATGCTCATTACGGCGATCGATGCTTTGCTTATTCGATACATGTGCCCACCTCGATAAGGGAAGTTGGGTCAACCGATTCAGCTCGTCGGCCGACGAACAGCGGGTTTGACAGCGGGGGACTAATATGGCACGAACCGGCGGTAGCGGCGGAAGGGAGTACCCGCCAACGTTATATCCATGACCGACAGGCGATTCAACGAGACGGAAGTAGCGCAGATCTTCGAGAAGGCCACCGAACTTCAGGACGCCAGCAAGGTTCACCTGCCGGCGGCCGAGGGGATGACGCTGGCGCAGCTTCAGGAAATTGGCCGCGAGGTTGGAATCGCTCCTGAAGCACTGGCGCATGCCGCGCAGGTAGTCGACCGCGGCGACCAGCCAATGGAGCGCCATTTCCTCGGATTTCCGATCGGTGTCGGCATGAGCGTAGACCTTGGCCGGAAGATCACTGACGAGGAGTGGGAGCGCATCGTCGTGGATCTCCGCGAGACCTTCGACGCGCGCGGAAAACTCTCGCAGGAAGGCTCGTTCAGGCAATGGACGAACGGCAATCTTCAGGCGCTCATGGAGCCGACTCCAACCGGTCACAGGCTCCGCCTCCGCACGATAAAGGGAGATGCGAGGGGAATGATTGCCGGCGGGATTGCGATGCTTGCCTTTGCGGTCACGACTGGCGGCGCGGCGCTTCTTGGGGGTGGACCCGTCGATACAGGAATGATCACGTCCGTGACGACACTCGCTGCAGCAGGTGCAGGAATGTTCGGTTTCACCGGTTTGCGACTACCGGGATGGGCGAGAACCCGACGGCAGCAGATGGAGGGTATCATCGCGCGGATCAGCGGTGGTTCAACTGCCACCTAGAATCGCGGATCGAGTACTGTGCGGATCCAGGACCAACTACAATCGACGATCGACGACTTATTGCGAGTTGAGGACTGTGCGTTTACGACACTTGGTTTCACCGTAGTACTGTACCGTCTTGTCGTCGATCCTCAATAAGTCGTCGATCGTCGATTGTAGTTGGTCCTGGATCCGCATAGTCCTCAATTCGTGATCCTCCAATATACGGGAGCAATCTTCGTTGGCGATCAACTTTACTCGACGCAACTTCGTATGGACGAGCGCCGCGCTGGCCGCAACTCCGCTCCTGTCAGCCCTCGCCCTTGGGCAGGCAGGACACTCTTCGGAAAAGTCACGCCTGATTCTGCTGGGGACAGCGGGCGGGCCAACTCCAAAGCCCAACCGCGCAGCGCCATCCCAGGTAATAATTGTTGGCGGTGCAGCCTACGTCATCGATTGCGGGAATGGAGTTGCGAGGCAGATGATCCTTGCCAATCTCCGGCTCGGATCGATTCGCGGCGTCTTTGTTACACATCAGCATTCCGATCACAACGCAGACTACGGCAACCTTCTCCTGCTTGCGTGGGCCTCGGACCTCGGGACGCGCGTCAACACCTACGGCCCCCCGCCGCTCGAGGAGATGACGCGCCATTTTCTTGCGTTGAACGACGTCGACATCCGCACCCGCATGGCAGACGAAGGACGTCCGGCCCTCGAACCGCTGATTTCGGCGCACGACCTGAGTACCGGCGGACCGGTAATGCAGGATGCAAACGTCAAAGTCACTGCCGCACTCGTCGAACATCCGCCAATGGCGCCCGCATTTGCATATCGGTTCGACTGCCCGGACCGGTCGATCGTAATCTCCGGGGACACACGACCATCGAAGGCGCTCGTCGAGCTTGCGCGGGGCGCAGATGTTCTGGTGCACGAGGTGATGCACGTGCCTTCAATAGATTCGCTCATCGCACGTGATTCGAATGCCCGGACACTCCGCGAGCATCTCCTCGCGAGCCACACGACGACGGAACAGGTTGGGAAACTCGCAACTGAGGCCGGGGTCAGGACGCTCGTGCTGTCGCACTTCGTTCCGGGGGGATATCCTTTCGTGCCCGACGACGTGTGGCACGATGCTGTCCGGCCGCATTTCTCCGGCAACCTGATAGTCGGCCGGGACCTTCTCGAAATCTGACAACCTCGACCGCAGGCAACTGTGAACCCTGAACAAGCCTACGCAGAACTGATTGGACTCTCCCGCGAGCGAACGGTGCTGTCATCGTGCAGCAGCATCCTCCAGTGGGACGCGGAGATCTGCATGCCTCGCGGCGGCGTCAATCATCGTGGAGAACAGCTCGCCCTCCTCGCCGGACTCGCGCACGACCGCGCCACGGATCCGAGGCTTGGCGACCTGCTCCGCGATGTCGAAGCATCGTCGCTTGTCGGCGATCAAGAGAGTGTCGAGTCAGTAAACGTCCGCGAGCTGCGGCGAGACTACGACCGCGAAACCAGACTCCCGCGCCGCCTCGTCGAAGAACTCGCGCGCGTTTCAGCACTCTCATCACAAGCGTGGTCGGAAGCGCGAGATCGAAACGATTTCCCGGCGTTCGCGCCGTGGCTCGACCAGACCTTTGCGCTCGCTCGCGAAAAGGCTGATGCGATTGGCCACGAGGGCGTGAGGTACGATGCGCTGCTGGACGACTACGAGCCTGGCATGACGACAGAGCAACTGTCGACACTCTTCGCGCATCTGCGCGAGCAACTGGTGCCCCTGGTGGACTCGCTTCGCGACGCGCCGCCGCCTGCGACAAACCTCGATCGCGACCTGCCTCTGGATCGGCAACGGGCGTTCGCCGAAGGTGTCGCGTCAAAGCTTGGCTTCAATCTGGAGAACGGCCGCTTCGATCTGGGGCCGCATCCGTTCTGCTCTTTCATCGGACCCGGTGACGTGCGCATTGCACTTCGATACCATCCGCGCAACTTCGCGAGTGGATTCCTCGCAGTGCTTCACGAGACCGGACATGCCCTGTATGAACAGGGTCTCGACCCTTCGCACTACGGCACGCCGATGGGAGAAGCGGTGTCACTGGGTATCCACGAATCACAGTCGCGCCTCTGGGAGAACCTGGTAGGCCGCAGCCGTGGATTCTGGGAACACTTCTATCCTCAGTTCCAGGACGCCTTCGGTATTCATGATGTTGCAATCGAAGAGTTCCGCAGGGAGATCAACCACGCATCCCCCGGCCTCATCCGTGTCGAAGCCGATGAGGTTACCTACAACCTTCACATCGTCATCCGCTTCGAGATCGAGCGCGCGCTTCTGTCAGGAGATCTGCACGCCTCCGACCTGCCGAACGCCTGGAACGAGCTGTACGAACGCTACCTCGGCATCACGCCTGACAGCGATCGCAACGGCTGTCTCCAGGATATACACTGGTCAGAAGGACTCATTGGATATTTCCCGACCTATACCCTCGGCAACGTGTATGCGGCCCAACTGTTCGCCGCCGCCGAGCACGCGGCAGGTCCGCTCGAGGACGCATTCGCTGCGGGGGATTTCGGCACATTGCGCGGGTGGCTCGGAGAGAACATTCATCGTCACGGAAAACGATATGCGCCCCCCACGATGATCGGGAAAGCTACCGGGAGCGCGCCGGATCCATCGGCGTTGGTTACGAGCCTCGTGCACCGCTACGGGAAAGCTGAGTGACTGACCGCTGAGTCACGACTGCTGCATAATGAAGGACGAGGGAGAAACGAATGGGTGAACCACTCAAGGGCTCAAAAGCGTCGGTCTTTGAGGCTTCACGCAGGCCGTGACCGCTAGCGATTTGCCGCAGCTCGTACTCTGCAAATCTTTCGCGCTCTCATCACGTCCGCGATTCGCGGGATGGTCCGGAGCCAGGCCGGCGGGATGGGCGTGGAACCTGATATTGAGATCCGCTCCATTTGCGAGCAGGGCAACAGCATCCACATCGCGCAAGCGGTCCACGAAAGTTTTTGCAACACTCACCAGCCGCGCAATCTAATGGTGAGATTTCATTGGGCGCGTGCGGGACGGGTTGTACATTTGACGTTCATTCGAGAGAACAGGGACTTTGGGGCTGACAATTCGCTGTTGCCTGGGGGTAATCGCGATGACGGGATTCGGTATTTCTCAGCCGGCCGATGGACAAGGAGCGAATGCGAACGTCGCAGCTGCTGAGGCAGTGATCGACGCGTTCTACTCGTTTGATAAATCCCGGTTGACTACCGCCATGGAATCAGCCGCGGAGTCGATTCCAGCTATCGTGTTTTATCAGGGATGGGCTGAGGGCGGGAACTACAAGGTCATTAATCGTATGGCCTGCAAGGAAGACGGTGCAGGTGAGGTCAGCTGCTCGATCACCGTGAAGGACGATCTCATCGGCGCCCTCGGCATCGGCTTCAACGTGACAGATACATTTCACATGTCGTTCACGGACGGAAAGCTCGCGAAAGTGACGACGAGCTCTGACGATCCGCAGCCTTTTCATGACGCCATGGCGTGGGTGCGAAAGGAGCGCGCTGAGCTGATTCGTGAACCCTGCCGGGGTTTCTTCGCAGGTGGCCCGACGCCGGGAGAATGCGTGAAGGCAATGGTTCAGGGGTTTGCGGAATTCGCTGCGCGTCGAGGGCCATGACTGCCAATTCCCTTGCCTGATTGAACCTTTGGGATTTTCTCTCGATGAGCGTGAAGTAAAGCGCGCGGGCCTCGATTACTTGGGATGCACCTTTCGCAACCCACCGTGACACCGTGCTCGTGTTCGGGCGTGAGACTGGCGGGCTTCCGGTTGAGATTCACGATCGCTACGCCGGACGTTTTCTTGGAATGCCGATCGCGTCGGAGATCGTGCGTTCATTGAACTTGTCGACGAGTTTGGCGCTCGCAGTCTACGAGGTACTTAGGCAACGCCGCACCTGATTGCCTGACAGCAGCTACAAGATGAACGCTGTCAAATTGACAGCCGCCAGACGATGGTGAGTGTTTGATCTCCCTTTCACACAGACTTCCATGGCGTCGTACACAGAATCGCAGCTGTTACCTGGCGAGCAGATCAAGTACCAGGCCCGGCTTCACATGTTGCCATTCATCCCTGCTTACCTGCTCGGGGGAGCTCTCGCAGTTGCCGGGATTTTCGGGCTTGGACTGGAGGTCTGGTGGCTGGCAATCGCTGGCTTCGGGCTCGCTATCCCGATATTTGCATGGACGTACATCACGCAGGTGACGTCAGAGTTCAGCATCACGGATCGCCGTGTTGTGATCAAGGTTGGATGGATCCGCAGGCGGACGGTGGAAACCATGCTTTCGAAGGTTGAGACCATTGGCGTTGAACAGAGCCTGGTCGGCCGCATGCTCGACTATGGAACTATCATTGTCATGGGAACCGGTGGAACTTCGGAGCCATTCAGGAACATTGCCCGACCGCTTGAGTTCAGACGGCAGGTGCAGGCTCAGATATCAACCGTCGATGACCGCGGCCGTGTCGCAATTCCGGAAGGTGTTTTGACACCCGGTGGAATTGCGCAATCGCTCAACGCCCGCGATGAGCGTGAGTGTCCGTACTGCGCCGAGCTCATTCTGAAGAAGGCGAGAGTCTGCAAGCATTGTCAGCGGGACGTAGAGGCGCTCAAGGCCTGAACTCAGACTAAGGCTCCCCTGAGCGCAGGGACTCACGATCCTCTTTTAGCGATTCCACGGGATAAACTTCGTCGAGCAGCCCGGGTGGCTTCCGCCGGCGCAGCAGAGCCCGCACGATGAACAGTACAACGACCACAATCAGGATCAGTCTGATCATCGATAAAGGCCCCTTCCCGATGCGTTTGAAGAAATGTCATAAAGCCGGCGCAGGCAATGTCCCCTTCACCAGAAACTGCCCGCGGGGAAACGCGAACCGGTCACGCTTGAAGTAATCAGCCTGCGTTATATCTACACGCTCGCGCGATGCTGCGCAGTGCCACGTTTCGAACGACTGCGGTTCTGCCTTTCCAAAAACACGTGGCATGAAGACGCCGACGTTAACGCCTTGATCCTGATCGCGAGCCGACGGATACCTGAACGCCTCGACGCCGGCCCCCCGCATTGCAGAACCAAGAGCCTGCGATGACGAGTAGCTCGTCGGCGACGATATTGCACGGTGATAGACATCAAACGGAGGCGCAACGAGATCTATGCCTCGCTGTGTGCGGACGCGTGCCGTGAATGCCGTAAGGGGAGTCTCGACAGTGCCCATATCCGCGCGAGTTCCTTCGAGGAACACGAGCCTGTAATAAGCGATCTCCGCAAATGCTGTGCGACGCTCAATGGAACCGTACCATATCCCTCGCTCGCGCCGTGATCCAAAACGGGATCCATGCCTGAGCGGTGGGTACCTGAACGGAGTGAAGAGGAGGTAGTGCAATCCGCCTTTCGTAACATCGGGCGGCTTCACGCCGTCGATCAGCTCCTCGAGAAGCTGCTGCTCCTCAGCGGAATCGACGAGCTTGCGCGTGGACACCTGATGTTGCGCCTCCACCACTCGCCACGGCGAGAGGTGAAGCACGCGCAGCTCAGAGTCGCCCGCGCATCGCGTCCAGATACTGGACGACATCGATGAGTCCCTCGACTGTGCGGATGCGAGCTGCGGGAACTCCGCCGACGTGATCGTTCTCCGCATGAAGCCATGCGCGCGCCTTCTCGTCGTCGCCACCGACTAATGCGTCGAGCGACCTGAACAGCCGCAGGAATAGAAGTGCGAGCTCTCCTTCCTTTCGCTCGGGATCGAGGCCGCGCCCACTCCGCAACCGGGAGACCGACGCCTCACTCGTGCCGATAATCTCTGCCAGGTGCCTGTTGCGCAGTCCCAGTCTCGCTGCGGCGTTGACCGCCGCCTTGGCGAGCACGGGTGCGGCAGCGGGGAGGGTCTCGGGGTGGGTCATACAAATGCAAGCTATCACGAAATTCTTGCATATGCAAGGTTGCGTGGCTCAACACGAATTGGCGAAACCACAGCTTCCTGCCTCCTCCAGCGGGGCTACCGGCTCCCGGCGCTCAAACCTGCGGGCCGGTCCACGGGGATCCCATCCGGTTTGGCGCCGCGTGGGTTAGAATATCCCGTATACCAATCCCGGAGCCTAAATCGATGACCCGATTCTCCAGCATTCTCGAGACTGTTGGCAACACCCCCGTCGTCAGGATCAACAAGCTCGCTCCGGAAGGAATCGGCCTCTATGTGAAGATAGAGGCGTTCAATCCGCTTGGTTCCGTAAAGGACCGCCTCGCACTTGGTGTCATAGAGGACGCTGAAAAGACGGGCAAGCTGAAGCCCGGCCAGACCGTTATCGAAGCGACTTCCGGCAATACCGGTATCGGGCTCGCGATGGTCTGCGCGGCGAAAGGGTATCCTCTGGTAGTGACGATGGCTGAATCATTCAGCGTCGAGCGCAGACGGCTGATGCGATTCCTTGGTGCCAAGGTCGTTCTCACGCCGGCCCCTGCGGGTGGAACGGGAATGGTGCAGAAGGCCATCGAGCTGGCCGAAAAACACGGCTGGTTTCTGACGCGCCAGTTCGAGAACGAGGCGAATGCAGACATGCACTCGCGTACGACCGCTGCGGAAATCCTCAAGGACTTCGAGGGGCAGAAGCTCGACTACTTCGTGACAGGTTTCGGCACCGGCGGAACGCTCAAGGGAGTCGGCCGTGTGCTCAGGAAAGAGCGACCGGAGACGAAGATCGTTCTGTCAGAGCCCGCCGATGCAGCGATGATCACAAGTGGCACGAAGCAGGAACGCAAGGACGACGGAGCGCCGGCGTCGCGTCACCCCGCGTGGAAGCCGCATCCGATCCAGGGCTGGAGCCCGGACTTCATTCCCAAGCTCACCGGCGATGCGGTCGACGCGGGTTACGTCGATCGAATCATCCCGGTGTCCGGTCCGGATGCGATGCGCTCGAGCCGCGAGCTTGCGCAAAAGGAAGGGATCTTCGTCGGGACGTCAGCGGGTGCTTCGTTCGCTGCGGCGATCGAGCTCGCCAAGGGAGCGGACAAGGGAGCGACGATTCTCTGCATGCTGCCTGACACAGGAGAGCGTTACCTCAGCACACCGCTGTTTGCCGACTTCATCGCCGAGATGAACGACGAAGAGAGGGGCATCTTCCAGTCGACGCCAACGTTTACCGAGCCGGCAGCAACATAGTAGCAGATGGATACTATATCGCACGGCTATCAAGCCATAACCGCGCGATACATTGTTCAGGGCGATGCAACCTCCAGCAGAACTCGACGCCGCAATACTTCAGGCCCTCGTCACGATGGGCACTGCGGCGTTCTGCTGGTACCTCTTCGCCCGATACCGGCACCGCTATTTCCTCTGGTGGTCAGCCGCCTGGACGTTCTACGTCCTTCGGATCGGCGCCATCATCGCATTCCTCATCACTCGGCAGGAACGGTGGCTGTTCACACACCAGATCCTCACCGGCTGGACCGCACTCGTTCTCCTCTGGGCGGCGCTCACGTTTTCACGATCGACCGAATGGCGCTCGTGGTACACGGTGGCGCTCGCGTTCCCCGTAGTCTGGTCGTACGTGGCCATTTACCAAATGGAAAGTTTCATGCTGGCCGCTGTGCCCGCCGTGCTTTTTCTCAGCATTGCGACGTTCACCACGTCATGGGTGTTCCTGCAACAGTATAAAAGAAGCGCAACGCGCGGAGCGGCAGTTCTCGCCGGCGTACTTGGTCTGTGGGGTCTTCACCATCTCGACTACCCGCTGCTTCGCGCACAGGGAGCATGGAATCCGTGGGGCTATTACCTCGATATCCTCTTCGTGCTCGCGACCGGCATCGGCATTGTAATGCTGGGACTCGAAGAGCTCGATCGCGCAAACAGGACAGTTGCCCTCCGCACTTCACAGCTCGAGCGCCTCTCGACGGGGATCGTGCAGCAGCATGAAGACGAGCGGCGTCGCGTATCACTCGAGTTGCATGACCAGACGGCGCAGGTATGGGCAGCGGTGAAGATGCAGCTCGGCCTGCTGCGGGAGGGCTCACCGCCTGAGCTGTCTCCACGATTCGACAGGACTCTCGACCTCGTCGACACGGGCATCCAGAGCATTCGCAGCGTCACGACGCATCTTCGTCCGCCGCTGCTCGACGATCTCGGGCTGGGCCCGGCACTTCGTGCTCTCGTTGAATCGTTCGCCGCGCAGTCGAATCTCGATGTCGAACTGCATTTACCGGCCGAGATGCCGGCAGTGGAGCCTGATGCTGCGCTTGCGCTGTTCCGGGCGGTACAGGAAGCCCTGTCAAATGTCGCTCGCCATTCTTCGGCCGAATCGGCAGAGGTGAGACTGTCGGTGCGCGGCGCTCAGTTGACGCTTACTATAAGGGATGATGGAAAGGGTTTCCCTGATGTCGATACTCCAGCGGCGAATGCGACGCGTGCATCCCTCGGGCTTACCGGCATGCGCGAGCGCATTGCGGCACTTGATGGTTCCGTAGCGTTCAGCACGAAGGAAGGTGCGCTGGTCACTGTGACTATTCCGTTGAACGATGCCGTCTGAGAACCCAGGCGCAATCCGCGTCCTGATTGTTGACGATCACGCGGTCGTGCGCGAAGGAATTCGCCAGGTGCTCTCGAACGCGGATTTTGAAGTCGTCGGCGAAGCATCAGGTGGAAATGAAGCGATCAAACTGGCGCAATCGCTGCAACCCGACGTCGTAGTGCTCGACTTGTCGATGCCCGACCTCTCCGGACTCGAGGCCGCTCCGCGGATCCGCGTCGCTGCGCCTGATGCCGCAATTCTCGTCCTCAGCATTCACGATCATCCCGAGTACGTTCTCAGGAGCATCGAGGCCGGCACGCAGGGATATCTGCGAAAGGACTCGTCACCGACTGAGCTCCGCAATGCGATCCGCGCGATTCACGAGGGCGGGACGTTCTTCGGCGGTCCCGCAGCCAGGCATCTCTCTACTGCAGTCGGCCGCCGCACTACTGACGAGAGTGCTCTGTCCAGGAGTGAAACCCTGACGCCGCGCGAGCGTGACGTCCTCATCGAAATCGCCCGCGGCTTAACCAACAAGGAGATCGCAGCGACACTAGGCGTCAGCGTGCGAACAATCGAATCGCACCGCGAGTCACTCCTGAAAAAACTCGGTGTGCGCGGAACAGCCGGGCTCACACGCTTCGCGATTGGCGCAGGGCTGCTTACTCCATAGCGTTGCTTCCGTAGAAATAGGAGAGGGTCACCGCAGTAGAGCGGATTCAAGACGAATCGATGGAGAGCCAGCTTGCATTGTCGCAATGGAGCAACTCCAAACCAATCAGACTCTTCCAATGTCACGCCTCGTCATCGTAACTCTTGCACTGTGCGCAGCAGCCCCCGCATTCGCGCAGGCCCCCGACACCGCCAGCCATCCAGCATCGCTCGATCCCGTAGTGATCACCGCAACACGAAGCGAGCGTACGACTTTCGACGCCCCGCAGCCGGTGACGGTCCTCGACTCGCGGCTTTTCCGTCAGCGACTCCCTAATGGAGTCGCGGACCTCTTTCGCGACTTCGCTGGACTTGATGCAAGCGGAGTCGGCCCCAACCAGCGACGTTTCAGGTGCGGGGGGTCACGAACGAGCTGGCGGTCACGGTGGAGAACCTTGGTAATCGACTCTATGCGGAGTTCCCCAACGCGAGCTTCTTCCGGCCTGAAGCCGAGCGAAGTGTGACCGCCGCAATGGTAATTCGGTTCTAGCATGGAGTACGTCTACTGGATCCCCGTCGCCACCACCCTGGTGGCGGCGGTTTTTTCCGTGATCGTTCTCGGGCGTTACCGTGAGCGTGGCGGGACCCACCTTCTCTGGTGGGGCATCGGTCTGGTGCTATATGGCGCGGGGACTCTCGCAGAATCCCTCACTACGATGTTCGGGTGGAACGCGGCGGTATTTCGCGCGTGGTACATCACTGGGGCGTTGTGTGGCGGTGCGCCGCTCGCGCAGGGCACCGCGTACCTTTTGTTGAAGCGGCGCGCGGCCAACATTCTCGCCGGACTGCTGGTGTCAGTGATTATGGTCGCTGCTATCCTCGTGCTACTCTCGCCAATCGATTATTCAATGGTCGACGGACATCGCCTGTCGGGGAAAGCCCTCAGTTGGAGCTGGATTCGCCTGATCAGCCCGTTCATCAACACGTACGCTGCGATCTTCCTGATTGGAGGCGCGATCCTTTCTGCCTGGAGATACCGGGCGGACCCAGCGAAGCACAACAAGTTTCTTGGTAACGTGCTCATTGCGATCGGGGCCATCCTCCCCGGGATAGGAGGAACCTTCACCCGTTTCGGATACGTCGAGGTCCTCTACGTGACAGAGTTCCTCGGGCTGCTGTTCATCTTCAGCGGCTACCGACTGAACGTGGCGGATTCGCGGCGGATACTGCTTCGGCAATAGATTTTGCCGACACCCTCCTGAGCCAACAGATGACCCGAACCTACGCCGCCAGATGAACAGATTGCTTCGACTCTCGGTCCCGGCGCTCCTTCTCGGACTTCCACAGTGCACAAGCACTCCGGGCACGGGTGCAGCGTCACCGCCCGGAACATCAAGTGTCCGGATCGACTACGTCCATGAAACGTTGCCGAACGGATTGAACGTGATCTATCACGTCGATCGATCGGCCCCGATCGTCGCCGTCAACTCATGGTACAACGTCGGCTCGAAGCACGAGCAAATCGGGCGAACGGGCCTGGCTCACATGTATGAGCACATCATGCTCTTCAAGGGTTCGCGCAACGTGCGCGATCAGGAACGTTTCGCCCTTCTCGAACAGGCTGGTGGGCGAGCGGGAGTCGAGATCAACGGCACAACGAGCTTCGATCGCACCAACTATTTCCAGCAGGTACCATCGAACCAGATCGAGCTTGCGCTCTGGATCGAAGCCGATCACATGCGGACGGCCGGTGAAGCGCTCACGATTGAATCTGTCGACGCGCAACGTGAAATCGTAAAGAACGAGCGTCGCCAGAATGTCGACAACCAGCCGTATGGAAGCTGGATTGAGAAGACGATCGGGCACGCGTACCCCGCGAATCATCCGTACAGTCATCACGTACTCGGTTCAATGACTGATCTTTCCGCGCAGACCCTGCAGGACGTGAAAACGTTCTTCAGTCAGTACTACTCGCCTGACAACGCGGTGATGGTGATTGCCGGAGACATAGACATCGATGCCGCAAAGGCGCTGGTGCAGAAGTATTTCGGGTCTATTCCACGCGGACTTCCGCGTCCCGCCATGCGCGAGACGGCGATTCCAGCGACGCTAGCTGAAGGCAAGCGGGAAGTCGTCAGCGATGCTAACGCGCGCGCCCCGGCTGTCTTCATGGCTCACCGCGTACCGCCGGCACGCGCAAGGGAATCAGCGGCAGTCTCTCTTCTCGCGGCGGTGCTGGGCAGCGGGCGAAGCAGTCATCTCAATTCGACCCTGGTGCGCACGCGGCAGGCTGCGACGAGCTCGACTGCGTTCAACTTTGGAGTCGTGGAGGGCGCAGACCTACTGGTTGCGAACGCAGTCGGCCGACCGGGAGCCAGCGCAGACTCACTCGAGCGGTCGCTGGCAGTCGCCCTCGACAGCGCTGTTGTCGCGATCACGCCGGAGCAGCTTGCACGCGTGAAAGCGGCGGTGCGCTTCCAGTTCGTGAACGGGCTGCAAACGATGGGTGGATTTGGCGGTCGTGCCGACCGTCTTGCGGAGGGAATGACCTTCTACGGAAATCCTGACTGGGTGAATCGTCGCCTGGTCGAGATCGACCAGGTCACACTCGAAGCACTGCGCTCGCTCGCATCCACTTACCTCATACCGACAAACCGCGTGACACTCGTATTCATTCCAGCCGCGCAGCAAGGCGCGCCGAGGAGCAACTGATGCGCCGCGATCTGCTGTCCGTATTCGTGTCGCTGGCAATTGCGACGCCTGTTATTGCGACGCCTGTTATTGCGCAGGAACCTGTGCGGGAGACACCGCCACCTCCGGGACCATTGCGCCCGTTCAGTGTTCCCGAAATTCGCGAGACTCGTTTGCCGAACGGCATTCGCGTGGTAGTCGCGGAGAGGCGTTCGCTCCCGGTGGTGCATGCCCGGATCATCATCAATGCGGGTTCAGTACATGAGCCGGCGGACAAGGCCGGCCTCGCGTCGCTCACGGGTGCGCTTCTCATCGAGGGCGGTGCCGGCGGGCTTCCGTCAGCACAGCTTGCGCAGCGTATCGACGCACTGGCGGCGCAGATAGCTTCGTCATCGGGTTTCGGCCTTGCGAGTGTAAACGTGACGTCGCTGAGCAATGTCTTCGGTGATGCCATGGCACTTGCTGCATTGACAGTGAAGTCGCCGATGTTCGATGAGCGTGAGTTCGGCCGGGTCCGGTCGCAGGCTCTCGCTGGTTACGAGCAGGCGATGTCGAGTGCCGAGGCTGTCGCTGACCGCACTTTCTCCCGCGCGATGTATCGCCCGGAGGCCCCATACTCACGGAACCCGGCGGGTACTTCGACGACGCTCAATGCGATTACGCGGAATGACGTCGTAGGGTGGCACGCCCGAATGTACGCGCCGGCAAGCACGACAATCCTGTTCGTGGGTGACATTGCATTCAATGATGCTGTCGCGCTCGTGACGAGGTTGTTCGGCGACTGGACCGTCCCGGCTCCAACGATGACGCTGCCTGCAAATCCTTATCAGACTACCGGGTCGGCCCGTGTAATTCTCGTCGATCGGCCGGGGTCGGTGCAGTCGTCGATTTATGTCGGCGTGCCGGGGATTGCGACCACTGACGACAGCTTTTTCCAGATGACTGTATTAAACCGCATCATGGGCGGTGGATTTACTTCACGCATCAATACGAACCTGCGCGAGCGTCGTGGTTTCACTTATGGGGCGAATACGGCGAATGCCGCGCTTCAGAACGCAGGCACGTTCTACGCTTCGAGCTCGGTAAGAACCAACGCGACTGATTCCGCTCTGGTCGAGGTAATGAATGAATACCGTCGCATTGTTGCGGAGCCGGTTCCTGCGGCGGAGTTCCAGGCCGGCGTCAACAATCTCGTGGCGAGCTTCCCTGCATCCGTGCAAAGTGTCCAGGAGCTTGCAAATCGGCTCCAGACCCTACTCATCTATGGTATGCCGCTCGATTACTACAACACCTATAGAGAGCGGCTGGCTGCGGTGACGCCGGCGGACCTCAATGCGATTGCGCGGAAGCGACTGGTGCCCACGGCGATTACCATGGTCGTAGTGGGGGACCTGGCGCAAATAGAGGCTCCGATTCGTGCTCAGAACTTCGGGACGGTCGAGGTCTGGAATCGCGAGGGTGTCAAAGTTCGGTAGGCGACCGTGGCGTCGAATTCCGGGTTAAGATTGTGGCCATGAATCTCATCATGGCCACGCTGCTCGCGTCCGGAGCGTCCATCGTGTTCGCGACGGCCTCGGCCGCGCAGAACGCCGCGAGTCTCGCCGCTGAAGTGCAGTCAGTATACGCGCATGCAGAGTCGCTCTATGTCCACCTGCACCGCCATCCGGAACTTTCGCTCGAGGAGAAGGAGACCAGCGAGAGGCTCGCGAGCGAGCTCCGAAAGCTCGGTTACGACGTAACCACCGGAGTGGGAGGCTACGGCGTCGTCGGAGTACTGAAAAACGGGACAGGTCCGACCGTGATGCTTCGCACCGACATGGATGCGTTGCCGCTGGTTGAGAACACGGGGCTCCCGTTTGCGAGCACCGTGCGAACGAAAGACGCGTCCGGCGCTGAGGTCGGCGTGATGCACGCCTGCGGGCATGATGCACACATGGCATCGTGGGTAGGAACCGCGCGCATCATGGCTGGTACTCGCTCGACTTGGCGCGGCACTCTCGTGCTGATCGCGCAGCCGGCGGAAGAAATCGTTTCGGGTGCGAGGGCGATGCTCGACGACGGGCTCTTCACGCGTTTCCCAAAACCCGACTTCGCGCTGGCAGTACACAACGATACGAGGAGACCGGCAGGTGAGATCGGCTATCACGCCGGGCCGGTGTTCTCAAATTCGGACGCGCTTACGGTGAGGATCTTCGGGAAAGGCGGGCATGGGGCGCGACCCGAATCGACAATCGATCCAGTCATCATCGCCGCGCGCACCGTGCTCGCCCTGCAGACCATCGTATCGCGCGAAGTTTCACCATTCGACCCGGCAGTCATCACCGTCGGCGCGATCCACGGCGGGACCAAGAACAACATCATCTCCGACGAAGTACAACTGCTTCTCAGTGTTCGCTCGTTCACGAAACCGGTGCGCGAGCATCTGTTGAGCGCCATCGCCCGTATCGTGAAGGCGGAGGCCGCAGCCGCGGGCGCTCCGAAGGAACCGGCAATCGAACGGACGCAGGGCACCGATGCACTCGTTAACGACTCGGCATTGACCAGTCGCGTGTCGGCCGCGCTTACTCGAAGCCTGGGGATCGATCGCGTGAAGGACACACCGCCCGAGATGGTGAGCGAGGACTTCGCCGCGTTTCAGCTCGCAGGTGTTCCCGTCCTGATGATGCGCGTTGGCGTGATAGAGCGGGAGAAGTTCGATGCAGGAGTGAAGTCGGGCATCGCACCCCCATCCCTGCATTCTTCACAGTTTGCGCCGCACCTGGAACCGACGATCAAGGCGACAATTTCTGCCGAAGTACTCGCGCTGCGCGAGTTGTTGAAGCGATAGCGAAGGCTACTTCCCGAATGCCACTGTTCCTGAAATTCGCAATCTTGACGCAGAGAGCGTTCTAGGTACACTAGCAGCGGATCTCAGGCGCGATTCCCCCCTTAACCACCAAGGAGGTCGATGTGACCAGTGCCGCACGCAGCGTATACGTTTTCGGTGTCTATCTATTAGTACTTGGCGGCATCCTCATCGGCTCACCGAATACCCTTCTCGGGTTGTTGGGGATCCCGTCGACGACGGAACCGTGGATTCGGGTTCTCGGGATTCCGGTAATGGCCATCGGGATGCTCGACGTAGCGTGCGCGCGGACGGAGCAGACAGGATTCTTTCGCGCGACGGTGTGGACCCGGTCCTTCGGATTCCTCGCACTCGCAGGCTTTGCGGTGGTCGGGACCATACCGCCGGTTCTCGCGGCTTTCGGCGCAGTCGATCTCGTGGGTGCGTTATGGACGCACGCATCGCTTCGCGGCAGTTCGGTGCTCGCCCGCGCAGCGCAAAGCGCGACTATTTCTCATGGCATCGGCCCGAGCGAATAAGGGCTCCAAGGCTCCACGGGCTGTATGATACCCCATAGATTCTGACGACGTGGATATCGACGATGAATTCCCGCTTGGCGACGGCACCGCAGATGATACCGCGGACGTGACGTGCCCCTACTGTAGCGAATCAGTCACCCTGGCCATCGACCCAGGTGGCGGG
>JAYUWU010000216.1:0-3098 GCA_043753365.1 Gemmatimonadaceae bacterium
GATCTTGTCATTAATCCCGCTGACCGCGCTTATTTTCCTGGAACGTCGCTCGGATCCGGTGACTTTGTCTCCGGCTATACAGTGCCGGCGCTGCGTGCCAGCGCGACGGGAACGATCTGCGTCGCGTCGCAGTGTGAGCGATATGATGGTGCCCAGTCATATCACGATCATAACTGGGGAGTCTGGCGCGGCGTTACGTGGGACTGGGGCGCTGCGCGGGCCGGAGAGTACACACTGCTTTACGGCCGTGTGATCGGCCCGGACAGCGATGGGCGTGAGAATCCGCTGTTCGTCTACCTGATCGACGCTAAGGGGTTTCGGGCAGTGATGCGGCCGGCAAACATCACCTATGTCGACGGACGTCTTACGACCGTCGCGGGGAAAATGATCGCGGTGCCGTCAAGGGTGTCCTATGCGGATGTACGTGGTGCAGACACACTTCGTGTCGTGCTCGACATTGAAGATGCGATCGCCACCGATACAAGGCAGGAATCGCGGGATGTTTCAGCGGACAAGCCTTACTTCATTCAGATGAAGGGCACCGCCCGGATTTCCGGGCGACTCGGAGGAACCCCGGTGTCAGGCGAAGGCACCGGGTTCTTCGAGACTTACCGCTAGCAGGTTACCGCGCTACTGGCCGTCCGCCTTCTTTCCAGACTGGCGCAACACCATCGGCCAGCAGGCGTGCCGCTTTCGCAGCCGCATCGATCACCTGGGTCATGTGCGCAAAATCGATCTTGTCGATATCGTCAGCCGGCGTGTGATAGTCGGTGTGCATGTTGTAGCTCGACAGCGTGTGCGCGGGAACGCCGAGCTGCGCGAAGACGATGTTGTCGCTGCGCTCGAAGAAACGCATCTGCGGATATGGATCTGGCACTATGGGCACATTCGCGTTCTTGAGGATCTCACCCATCGTCGAGCGTTCGTATCCCGTGAGCCAGGCCTTTCCGGCGCCACCCGCCATGGAGTCAGGTCTGCCGATCATCTCGATCTCCATGTCCGCAATCATCTGCGATATGGGGAATTTCGGATGCTTTACGTAATACTGAGTGCCGAGGATGCCTTGTTCCTCGCCGGTGGTGGTCATGAAGATCATTGTGCGCCGGGGCGGTGGACCCGACGCGATTGCTCGTGCGATCAGCAGGACAGCAGTCACTCCTGAGGCGTCGTCGTCAGCGCCATTGTTGATCGAGTCGGTGCCAACAGGTGTGGAGATGCCGAGACCATCGTAATGCGCGCCGATGACGACGACCTGATCCCGCAAGGCAGGATTACTTCCGCGGATCATTCCGAGCACGTTGTACGAGATGATGCGATTTGAGTCGGGCACCGCTCTGAGCGCGCCCATGCTGTCGAGCACCTGGATTCCGGCCCGTCCGCCGCGAGCGAACGGAACGGTCTGGAGGTAGCCAGTATCTCCCGCCGGTGCGAGCCCGATCGCTTGCATCTCCGCAGCCACAAAAATGGCTGCCCGCTTGCCGCCCGCCGTTCCCGTTCGCCGCCCTTCCATCGAATCGTGAGCCAGTGAGGAAAGAATCCGCCGCACTTCGTTCTGGTCGATCGATCCAACCGCTCCAGGCACTGGGATCGTCGTTCCCACCGGGGGCGACTGAGTGGCGCATGCGGCGATGGAAAGAACAAGACTGGCAGCGGCGATTCTGACTTTCATGATTCCGGAGCTGGTTGAATTGCAGCAAAACGTGCGTGAGGGGCTACGCGGGCGCAATTGCAGGCTCCACACCGTACGAAAAAAGAGGCGGAACCAATTGGTCCCGCCTCCCGAACTTCTGCACTTCGAAGCTAGAAGCGCCTGTCTGTCGGATCTGCTCCCGGCTTCGATGCGGGGTTGCCGTCGATCCTGTCCTTCACGTTGTCAACGGTATCGACAATCCTGTCGCCCGCATTGCGTGTCGTATCGGCCGCGCGATCGGCAAGGTTCTCACTGCTATTCTCCATCCGGTTCAGCGACTCGCGTGTTGAAACCGACGAACGCGTGGTGTAGGCCTCCTGGGCGAACGGCCTTACCGTCGACCAGTCGCCGTGACGCGCACGAAGGTCGTTCGACCAGCCGCGCTGAAGATCTTCCTCGATCGACTCGAAGCTCTTGCCGGTGTAATCGGGATTTTCACTCGCGAGGTGTCCGAGCTGGTAAGCCGGTCGTACGTCTTCGTACGTTCTGTCGGCGAGCCTGTCCGACCGTGTCTCGTACGAGCCGCGATAAGTGTGGTCGGCGTCATCATCAAAACGTTTTGCCGCCTCCGAAACGGTCCTGCCTGCCCACCATCCGCCCACTGCGCCGGCGATTCCACCAATCACTGTGCCGATAGGGCCCGCAACGGAACCGATCGCGGCGCCCGCGACTGTTCCAGAAACGCCCCCTACTGCCTGGCCGACTTCGTCTCCCGTAGTCGGGGTGTCGTCATGATTGAGAATACCGTCGTCGTTAGTCCTCGTCTTTCGGTCCATCGTACCTCCTGGAATCGTTTTCGCTGAGTGGTGCTTCTACGAATGAAATGGCAATTTTGAGACCAGTTGTTTCCTGAAACGAGGGACGACCCGATGAGTCGAAGTGGCTGACATGAAGCCGAGGTTTTTCGTAGGCACCCAGGGGTGGAACTACGATGCCTGGGTAGGCCCGTTCTATCCGGTCAATACGCGACCCGCAGATTTTGTGTCGGTCTACTCGCGCGCGTTCGGGTCGGTCGAAGTCGACTCAACTTTTTACGGAGTGCCGGCGGCGACAACCTTCCAGAGCTGGTATGACCGGACGCCCGGTGATTTCGTATTCTCGCTCAAGCTGCCGCAGGAGATCACTCACGAGCAACGCCTTCGCGACTCGCTCGGCATTGGCGACATGTTCTTCGAGCGCGCGCGCGAACTGAAGCACAAGCTCGGGCCGGTGCTCGTGCAGCTTGGTCCGGACTTCGACCCGGGTGAGTTGCCGGCGCTGGTAGATTTCGTCGGGAAGATTCCTCCTGACATCCGCTTTACGATCGAGTTCCGGCATCGAGGCTGGATCAACGATGGTGTGCTCGCACTTCTGCGCGACCGCAACATTGGCCTGACTCTCGTCGACGGCCGCTGGATTCCACGCAAGC
>JAYUWU010000217.1:0-3097 GCA_043753365.1 Gemmatimonadaceae bacterium
AGAATGCCGAACATCGCGAGACTGTCATAGAAGAGCCCGTGAACCCGGCCCTGCAGACTCTTGTCGAAGTAGATCAGCACGTTCCGGCAGAGTATCACGTTGAACTCCGCGAACGATCTGTCGGTAACGAGGTTGTGCAAGGAAAACACGACGTTGCGAGTGAGGGAGTCCTCGAAGATCGCGCCGCCATATTTGGCAAGGTAGTAATCGGAGAACGCGCGCTTCCCGCCCGCACTGATGTAGTTCTCGGTGTACTCCTGCATCCGGTCGAGCGGAAATATCCCTTCTTTCGCTTTCTGCAGCACTACCTCGTTGATGTCAGTAGCATAGATGCGGCAGCGATCGTAAAGACCTTCCTCTTTCAACAGGATCGCCATGGAATACACCTCCTCCCCCGTCGCGCACCCCGCGTGCCACAACCTTATGAAAGGGTACGTGCGCAACAGCGGAACCACGTTCTCGCGGAACGCCCGGTAGAATCCGGGGTCGCGAAACATCGCTGTGACATTTATCGAGAGGTCGAGCAGGAGCTTCTCCATCAGTTGCGGCTCGTGCAGCACCCTCGCCTGGAGCGCGCTCACAGTCGGCAACCCCTCGGCCTCGATTCTCTTCCACAGGCGGCGCCTTATCGACGCGTACGCATACGATCGGAAATCGAATCCGTAATTCCTGTATACGCCTTCGAGCAGGAGCTCGACCTCGATTCGCTCGAGCTCCGGGTCGTACGGCGACTCGTCTGCAGCCGCCGAGGGCGTTGCTTCGTCTACTTGTAGAGCCACACGCGCAACAGTGACAGTAGCTGCTCTGTATCGACGGGCTTCGTGATGTAGTCGGACGCTCCGGCAGCAATGCATTTCTCCCGATCGCCCTTCATAGCCTTTGCAGTCAGCGCGATGATCGGCAGCGACTTGAACTTGTCGAGCTCACGGATCGCTCTCGTCGTCTGATACCCGTCCATCTCCGGCATCATCACGTCCATCAGGATCGCATCGACATTGGGGTCCTCCTCGAGCGACTTGAGAGCATCCTTCCCATTCTCGGAAAAGCGCACGATCATGCCATGGTCCTCGAGCACGCTCGTGAGCGAAAAAATGTTGCGCACGTCGTCATCGACTACGAGGACCCTCTTGCCGGCGATGACCGCATCAGCATCATGCAACTGCTCGAGCATCTTCCGCTTCTGCTCCGGCAGCTTTGCCTCGACACGATGCAGGAACAATGCAGTCTCGTCGAGCAGGCGCTCCGGCGACCGTACATCCTTGACGATGATCGTCTCGGCGTAACGCCTGATCTTCGTCTCCTCGGTCTGGGTCAGCTCTTTCCCGGTATAAACGATGATCGGAAGGTCGGCCTTTGACGGGTCTGACTTCACCTTCTCCAGGAAATCAAAGCCGCTCATGTCGCGCAGGCCCAGGTCGAGCACTACACAATTGTAGCGCTTCTCCGAATCCAGCTCCTCGAGCGCACGCTCGGCGGATTCTACCGCGGTGATCTCGACGTCCTCATGACCGATCAGCTCGACGATCGCGTTCCTCTGATCTTCATCATCCTCGACGACGAGCAGATGTTTCGGAACGTCCTCGATGAAAGTGGCGATTCGCGAGAACGCCTCGTCGAGGGCGTCCTTGCTGACGGGCTTTGCAAGATACGCGAGCGCCCCGGCCTTGAGGCCCTGTTGCCGCCGCTCGATCCCGCTGATGATGTGAACGGGAATGTGGCGCGTGCTCGGATGATGCTTGAGCCTCTCGAGCACCTTCCACCCATCGAGCCCCGGCATGTCGATGTCCAGCGTTATCGCGTCGGGACGGTATTCGTGCGCCGCAGCCAGGCCGCTGTCACCGTCGAGACACACGACAGCCTTGAATCCCTTCTCCCGTGCCATGCCGAGGAGGATCTTCGCGAAATTCACATCGTTCTCGACGATCAGAACCGTTCGATCGCCCGGTTCGATGTGCTCGTGATCATCCTCCACCACGTACTGCGAGGCGCGACGCTCCGGTGCCCGCACCGGTGCGGGCGCCACAGGGGTTCCGCGCGCAGGTGTCGGGCGCCAGGTTGGATTCGACGTGATCCGTGGCGTGCGTGGCTGTTCGTCTGGCTGCGCCGGCCGACGCGGGGTATCGGGATGCTCGCGGTAACGCAGCGGCAGGAAGAGCGTAAACGTACTTCCCTTGCCCAGCGCGCTTTCGACCTTGATCTCCCCACCGAGCAAGCGCGCGATCTCGCGGCTGATCGACAAACCGAGACCGGTGCCGCCAAACTTCCGGCTCGTCGTTCCATCAGCCTGCTGGAATGCCTCGAATATCAGGCGCTGTTTGTCAGGCGCGATTCCCGGGCCGGTATCAGTGACCGCGAACGCGACGATCCCTTCGGCATGATTAAGCGACGGCTGAAGGAAACGCCGGCTCTTCTCAGCCCTTCGCACTTTGAGGTCGACGCTTCCTTCTGTGGTGAACTTGAAGGCGTTCGAGAGCAGGTTCCTGAGCACCTGCTCGAGACGTTGCGCATCAGTGAATATCGCATCCGGCAAATCCGGCCCGACGCTGAGCGTGAATCCAAGCCCCTTCTGTTCCGCCACCGGCCGGAAGCTCTTGTCGATGGAATCTTTCAGCTCCGCCAGCGAGGTGTCGGCGGGATTCACTTCCATCTTACCGGCTTCGACCTTCGCGATGTCGAGCACGTCATTGATCAGCGACAGGAGATCACTGCCCGAGGAGTGAATCGTCTGAGCGTACTCGACCTGCTTCTTGCTGAGATTCTGGTCCTTGTTGTCGGCAAGCAGCTTCGAAAGAATGAGCAGGCTGTTCAGCGGAGTTCTCAGCTCGTGTGACATGTTGGCGAGAAACTCGGACTTGTACTTTGAACTCAGCGCGAGCTGCTCCGCTTTGTCCTCGAGTGCGAGGCGCGCTGCCTCTACTTCGTCATTCTTCTGCTCGACCTTCCTGTTCTGCTCGGCAAGCAGAGATGCCTTCTCCTCGAGCTCTTCGTTGACCTGTTGCAGCTCGACCTGCTGGTCGCGCAGGAGCTCTTCCGAGCTGCGCAATGACTTCGTCTGCGCCTCGAGCTCGGAGTTGGACTTCTTGAGCTCCTGCTGCTG
>JAYUWU010000218.1:0-22558 GCA_043753365.1 Gemmatimonadaceae bacterium
GCGCAGTGCTCCCCCTCTCGCAGCATCGCTGCAACTCCCGGCGTTCGTTCGAGCAGGTGGAATCCGCCGGCGAGCATCACCATCCACGTGCGATCTGACGTGTACGAGACACCACCTGACGCTCTCACCGGATTGATCCCGAGTGTGATCTTCGAGCTCGAGCAGACCGCAGCAAAGTCGCGCCCTTCGACAGATCCTCCGCTCCACCTGAGCTCACGCTTCCATTTGTCCCAGCCGGGCCCCCACACACGCACATCGAACTGTTTGGCACATCTCACTAGGAGCCGGGCCCGCTCCGGGTCGTAGCCTGTGCCGATAAACGTGACGTCGGAAGCAAACGCCGGATCCGGATCGACGGGAACGATGCCATCGTCGCCTGCAGCGGGAAGAAACAGCGCGTTGAGGCCATTGGCGCGCCATTCCTCGTCGAAACCGGTGACGAAGAATGTCCGCGCGAGCTTGCCGATGGTTGCAATGTGGCTGATGTCGGGCCGGTCGAGATCGCGATACCACTGTGGATCGTGATACCACATCGCATTCGGTGTGTCAGCGATTATCCGGGACACCGTTTCCGGATCGAGTGCCAGGCACTTGGAGAGAAACACGAAATCAGGTCGAAATCGTGACGCGTGAGATATCGCCCAGCGCTGCGTCAGCTTGCGCCCGATGAGGCGCTTCATTCGACGGTCGTCGATGAGCAGCGTGATGTGTCCCAGTCGTCGCATCGCGCGCCCGACCGCCGCTTCCATCCGCCATGAGTTGCCGCTTCCGATGAGCAGGATGCGCATCTCTAGCGGATGCCGAAACCCATCGCCCAGAGACGCGCGTATTTCGCCATGACGCTAGTCGCAGCCATACACGCCAGAACGACGCCGGCTGCGCCGTCGAGAAAACCCGCCTTCACAACGTACATGCTGAAAAACCTGAACGGCGGGCGCACAGCAACCGTAAACGCGCTCGCGCGGCGACCACGCTCGAAGCGATCCTCCGCCCACCACCTGCTGTACCTGTCGAGCTTCTCGAAGTACTGATCAATCGAAGCATACGGAGCATGGAGCAGTGTCGACCTGAGCAGCCCGGGAGAGGCCGATGTTTCGACGTACTCGTGAACGCGACTGTCGCTGTATCGAAGCGCTGACCTGAACAGGCGCACGGGCCGATCGCGGTCCCATCCACCGTGCCGCACCTCTTTCCCGAGAAAGAAGTTTCGCCGGCCGATTCGATACGCCTCGGAATCGGCGGTCGCAATTGTTGCGGCGACCTCATTGGCCAGCTCCGGTGTCGCTCGCTCGTCGGCATCGACAACAAGTACCCATTCAGACGATGCCTGCTCTATCGCGACGTTGCGCTGCAGCCCGATCGTGACGAACGGGTGCCGAATCACGCGCGCGCCCGCCCTCACAGCCAGGTCCGCGGTATCGTCCACCGAGTCGTTCTCGACGACGATGATGTCGCTCGCCCATCTGACGCTCTCTATACACGCAGTGATGTTCGCAGCTTCGTTTCGCGCCGCAATCACCACTGTGACCGGAACCCCTGTGGTCACTGCCGTCTCTCTGTTGAGAACTGCAGCGATCGCGGGATCATGAGCGGCCTATGGCTGCCTCGAATCCGTCAATCATCGCCTGCTCAGGAAACTCACGCGCCACGCGCGCCCTCGCTGCTGAGCCCATCGCCTGCCGCTGCTCCCCGCTCGAAAGCAGAGTGACGACTGTTGCGGCAGTCGTTGCCGCATCTTCCGGCGGGATCAGTGCGCCGCTGATGAGATTCGCGACGTATGTGCCGGCCACACTTCCATCAGCGGCAATGACTGGCACGCCGAGCGCCATCAGGTCGAGGATTCCGTATGCCGCCGTATCGGCCTCAGCCACGACCCAGCCGAGCTCGGAGTCACGCATCAGGGCGAGATGGTCGTCCCGTTCTCCGAGGAAGCTCACCAGATGCATTACATCGAGCGCGGCGGCCTGCATGCGCAGGTCTTCGCTGTCCGATCCCGGACCGAAGATGATCAGTCGGAGGTATGGATGCCGTGGCGCGAGCATCGCCACAGTTCGAATCGCAGTTGCAGCACGCCCGCGCGACGTCGGATCATAAACACAGATGATGTAGCGGATCTCATCGGGCTTTGGCTCGTTCGCCGCGGCGTGATCGGGATAGCGTGAAACGTCGACGCCCAGCCTCGCGATCGCCGTGCGTGACCCCCTTCCCGGAACCCTTGCGATGCGATGATCCGCATCGCTGGAGAACAGGTAGGTGGTGCGGGTGAGCCAGTTGGCGAACTTGCCACCCAGCCCTGGAAGAAGGGCGCAGCTCGATGGCGTCCTTCGCACGATTCGGCCGCTCCGGCCAAGCCAGCACGCCATCGCACCTATCAGGTGCTCTCGCTCGGTATGCACGAATACGACTTCCGTATCCCAGCGGCGAAAAAGGTGACGCAGGCGCCACGCGCATACCAACCACCACCCATTGCAGGTGAACGGTGTGACCTCGAACGGTGAAACAGGGTCGCCGCCGAGCTTCGACGCGACATTCGCCATACGCGTCGCCGACTGCTCGACATTGCTGTGCGGCTCGGCCAGAAACGTGACGTTATGACCGCGCGCGGCCAAGCCGCGGGCAGCAACAGCGAACGCTCTTGCCGTGCCCGACCACTCCCTGGCGCAATGCAGGAATAGAATCCGCAACTATACCGCCGATGAAATCATTGAGTCACTCGCATTTGCCTTTGGGCCGAATTGCAGCGAATAAAGTCGGTGATACGCCCCACCCGCCGCCAGAAGCTCGGCATGTGTGCCGCGCTCGATTATCGAGCCTCGATCCAGCACGAGGATCTGGTTTGCATGAACCACAGTTGAAAGACGGTGGGCGATGACGAACACAGTCCTGCCCTCCAGCAACCTGTCAACTGCCTCCTGAACGAGCCGCTCGGACTCGGTGTCGAGCGCTGATGTGGCTTCGTCCAGGATCAGGATCGGTGGATCTCTAAGCAAGGCCCGTGCAATCGCCAGGCGTTGCCGCTGTCCCCCGGACAGTCGGGTGCCTCTCTCGCCAAGGATCGTAGCATAGCCATCCGGCAGCTCGATGATGAACCTGTGGGCGTTCGCATCCTTCGCCGCGGCCTCGACTTCGGCGTCGCTGTAGGCGCGGCCCGAGCCGTAAGCGATGTTTGCCCGCACGGTATCGTTGAAGAGAACGGTATCCTGGCTGACTATTCCCGTGAGGCTCCGGAGTGCGGGCAGCGTGAGATCGCGCGTGTCGATACCGTCGATCGTGATTCTTCCTGACTGAACCGGATAGAACCGCGGAATCAGGTCGACCAGCGTCGATTTGCCCGCTCCACTCGGTCCCACCAGTGCGACGATCTCGCCCTTCGATGCGGTGAACGAGATGTTCTCAAGGACGGGAGTGGTCTCATATGCGAACGACACATCCTCGAACCGAATCTCCCTGTCGAATGACGCCGTGGTGATCGTTCCCGTGTCGGTCTGCGATTCAGACGGTGCGTCAAGCACCTCGAACAGGCGTTCCGCGGCCGCGAGCGAGGACTGCGCGTTTGTCGGAAGCTGCGAGAGCTGCTTGATCGGCTGGAGCATTCTGAGCGCGTAGAGCAGAAACGCGATGAGATCCGCGCCAGTCATCTGCCGCTCGACGAGCACCTGCCGTGCACCAAGCCAAAGCAGCAGCGTCGCGACGGTTGTTCCGATCACTTCGGTAACTGGTGCAGCGAGCTGAGCCATCCGCGTCAGTCGAACCGACAGCTTCGCGTACCGGTTGCTCGCCTCAGCGAACCGGGAAACTTCGACTCCCTCGGCGCCGAAGGATTTTACGAGGCGGATGCCGCTTACGGTTTCCTGAACGACACTCGTCATCTCGCCCTGCTGCGTACCCTTCCGCCTGTTTCCCTTTCGCAGTTTTCGCAGGAGCGGCGACAACGCAACGCCAAGCACCGGCACAATGACGAATGCCATCAGCGTCATCTCCCATGAAATCAGGAAGAGGAAGACGAAGTAGCTGATGAGAAGAGTGAGATTCTGGAGCGACGACGTGACTATCTGCGTAATGACGAGCCGCGTCTCGGCCGTATCGACTATCACGCGCGAGAGGATCTGCCCGGTCTTTGTCTTCTGGAAATAGCTGAGGGGCAGATGCGCGATGTGGCTGTAGACGGCCTGCCTGAGATCGCGAGTCACGTATTCCTGCAGGCTCGCGCCGAGCTGCGCGGCGAACCATGAGAGGAAGTTCTTGATGAGGAGCAGCGCGATAACGATGAGGATCACATTGCGCAGCGATCCCATCTTGTCGTTCGGATCGAGCAGCAGGCCGATTGTGCTGCGCAGCAGGTTCGAAAGACCGCTGCCACCGAGTGGGAGGGGTGCCTGGTCAAACAGCGTGTTGAGGAATGGGATTAGGAGCGCGAGCGTGAAGCCATCGAGCACCGCTGCGAGCATGTTCGCGCCGATCGCGCCAGCCATCCTCCCCCGGTGCGGCCGGAGGAATGGATAGAGCCGCCTGTAGACGGACATCTACCCTCTTGGAGTCAGCAGAGCGAGGGGGAGAATTACTTCCTCCGGCGTCACCCCACCGTGGAGGAACGACCCGCGATAGCGGCTCTGATACTCGCGCAGCTTCGTCGGGTAGACGAAGAAGCAGTCGTTCGTCGCGAGAAGTGTGTTTGCGCCCGATCCACGGCGAGGCAGCCGGAGATCATCCTCATTTGTGAAGAGCAGCGCCTGCTCCGGGCGTTCAGCGCGCAGGTCTTCGCCGAACTTGTACCGCAGGTTCGCTGATGCGTCGCGCTTTGCGAATACCGTCGCAGGGGTGTTGCAGTGAATCGAGCCGTGGTCGGTGGTCAGCAATACCGAAATTTTGCGGCGGGATGCCTCCTTGAGAACCGAAAGCAGCGCCGAACGCTGGAACCACTGACGCGTGATCTGCCGCAAAGCGATCTCATCGCGCGCCACTTCATAAAGTATCTGCGACTCGCTCCGCCCATGGGTCAGCAGGTCGACGAAGTTGAAGACGAATGCACTGACGCCCTCCTGTCCGATTGCGGTGCCCAGGTGGCGTTGAAGCTCGTCCGAGTTTGCGGCTGTCGAGATCTTCTGGTAGCGCACTGGTGTCGGCCCGTTCAGCTCGCTCAGGTGCGCCTCGAGCAGCTCCTTTTCGTGTGCGTTGAGCGACTCGTCTTCGCGATCTGCGTTGCCCCACCAGTCCGGGAGCCTTGCTGCGATCTCTCCGGGAAAGAGTCCGCTGAAGAGTGAATTACGCGAGTATGGGGTCGCCGTTGGCAGGACTGCGAAGTAGTGCGTCGTCTCGACGTCGAAGAATGGCGCGAGCAGCGGCTCGAGCACTCTCCACTGATCGAGCCGCAGGCAGTCGACGACGACGAATACTGCGGCGCGATCGCGCTGAAGGATGGGCAGGAGGAACTCGCCAACGACGTCGATCGAAAGTGGCGGCCTGTTGCCCTCTAGATTCTTGAGCCATGCCGGGTACTCGGTCTTCATGTACGCGGCGAACTCGCGATGCATCGGCGGATAAAGTCCGCGCAGCGAATCGTAGAGTCCCATCTCGCCGGCCGCCGCGAGATCGACGTCCCAGCGCATCAGCTCGTCGAAGCGGTCGATCCATCCGCGCCAGTCGAGATTGGTGTCCCGCTCCAGCTCGATAGCGCGGAACCGTTCCACGAACCGGCGGGCGATCGCCTGCTGCCTGATGCGCGGTCCCTCGAGAATCTGCGTGATGATGCTCAAGACCTGGCGCGGATTTATCGGCTTTACGAGGTAATCGCGGATGTTGGCGCCAATGGCTTCCTTCAGCGTCGCGTCCTCTTCGCTCTTCGTCACCATGACAACAGGCAGGTTCGGCGCTATCTCGCGAACGTCGCGATAGGTCTCGAGCCCGCGCTTGCCAGGCATCTGTTCGTCGAGGAGCATGATGTCGAACGGCCTGCGGCGAAGCATCTCGACGGCATCGTCGGCGTTGCTTGCCCACTCTACTTCATAGCCCTTGGAGCGCAGGAAGATTCGGTGCGACTCGAGAAGCTCGCCTTCGTCGTCGACCCAGAGGATGGATTTGGGGGTCTGTGCCATTGGTTTCGTGAATGTAGCCGGGTGTCCGGACCATGCCTAGATTGACATCGTGATCGGGCAACTTCCTCCCTTTGCGCTGGCAACGCCGGCTTTCCGCTTTCGCGCTCTGGCTTCCCACGCCGGGCGCGCCTCACTCGGCGGGGACCGCGAGATCGCCCTGGCTTGTTTTGCGGTTGCCAGACTGGGAGCCGGCCTGCTGCCACCGGTCATGCTGGCGCCGGGCGACGCAGCGGCGCGGGCCACCGCGACACGTCACTGGCTTGCTTCCCTCGCAGTACCCGCCGCGGGCCGGACTGCCGCTCTCGCCGCAATAGAAGCCATCGCCGGCGGCAATCGGCGCGCGTCAGCCGATGCGCTCCGGGTGCTTCGCGCAACTGTCGGATCTCAACTCGATTCGGGATCCGCCTTGGAACTTGCGGAACTCGCTGACGAGATTCAAAGCCTGGGGGGAAGATGATCGTGCCCACGGTTTCGCAGCTGATTTCGCCTTCGGCTTTTCTCTAACAAACCTTCGACTCGATATGGCTGGTCATAGCAAGTGGAAGCAGATCAAGCACTACAAGGCGGCTACCGATGCCAAGCGTGGTGCACACTTCACGAAGCTCATTCGTGAAATCACGATGGCCGCGAAGCTCGGCGGCGGCGATCCCGGGGGAAATCCGCGTCTTCGCACGGCGATTGAAGCCGCAAAAGCAGCGTCAATGCCAAAGGAGAACATCGAGCGCGCAGTAAAAAAAGGGACCGGCGAGCTGGAGGGTGTCGAATATCAGGAGATCACGTACGAGGGTTACGGCCCTGGCGGCGTGGCAATCCTGATCT
Organism: Gemmatimonadaceae bacterium; assembly: GCA_043753365.1. Taxonomy (GTDB): domain Bacteria; phylum Gemmatimonadota; class Gemmatimonadetes; order Gemmatimonadales; family Gemmatimonadaceae; genus UBA4720. The sequence continues at coordinate 6,912 of JAYUWU010000218.1, forward strand.
TCGCGATGACCGACAACGCAAACCGCACTGTTGCAGAAGTCCGGCACAAGCTATCGCGGGGCGGAGGCAACCTCGGCGCAGCAAACTCGGTGTCGTGGATGTTCGAGCGAAAGGGCCTGCTCTATCTCGACGCATCGAAATATCCCGAGGATGAGGCCCTCGAGGCGGCGCTCGATGCAGGCGCGGAGGACTTCAAGCTCGAGGATGAGACTTACGAGATCACAACCGACTCGCTCGAGATGCATGCAGTCCGCAGCGCACTCGAGGCGAAAAACTACGAGATCCGCGAGGCGGAAATAGCGCACATTCCGAAGAACCTCGTGACAATCGAAGGATCAGCGGCGGAGTCGCTGGTGAAGCTGCTCGAGGAGCTCGAAGACCTTGACGATGTGCAGAAGGTCGCAGCTAATTGCGACATCATAGCAGTCAATTGATAGTTCTCGGGATCGATCCCGGTACAGCGGTAACAGGATACGGCGTTGTGAGGGGCGAGCGGATGGGGCAGCCGCAGCTTCTCGAATGCGGAATCATCAGGACGAAACCGCGTGATTCCCTGGCGCAGCGGCTTCAGGAAATTCATGCCGGCGTCGTCGAACTGATCCAGTGGCACAAACCCGACGTCATGTCCGTCGAAGATGTTTTCTATGCAAGGAATGTCCGGACCACAATCGTTCTGGGTCACGCGCGTGGCGTGGTGCTCCTTGCAGCAGCGAACGCCGGAATCGATATCGCGGAGTATCCGCCGGCCGAGATCAAGAAGGCCGTTGTTGGAAACGGGGCCGCGACGAAGGAGCAGGTCCAGTTCATGGTCATGCGTTTGCTGAGGCTGAAGACACCACCGCAACCTGCTGATGCCTCTGATGGTGTCGCCGCTGCACTCGCGCATCTTCTTACCCAACAGTCCCCAGTAGGCAGTGAGTCCGCAGTACGCAGTGAGTTCGCAGTACGCAATGAGTCCGCAGTCCGAAGTCGTCCGTGATCTCTCATATAGCCGGCATCCTTACCACGAAGGACATCGATCGGGTCGAGATCATGACGGCCGGCGGCGTCGGCTACGAGCTCCAGATCCCGCTCGGCGTCTTCGAGACTCTTCCAAAACAGGGGGACAAGATCTCCCTGCACACGCACCTCGTCGTGAAAGAAGACGGTTGGCAGCTGTTTGGTTTTGCGAGCGTCTTCGAGCGCCGGCTCTTTCAGAAACTCCTCACTGCTAACGGAGTCGGACCCGCTCTCGCGCTCGGCCTGATGTCCGCACTTTCCGCCCAGCGACTCGTTCGCGCAATTCAGGAAAAGGACATCCCCACCCTTCAGGGAGTGCCGCGAGTCGGTCGCAAGAAGGCCGAGCGACTGATACTCGACCTCGCTGACAAACTCGACGCCATTGGCGGCGAAGAACTGGGCACCCCGCGCGCAACGGGCGGCGCGTCCGAAGATGCATTGCGTGCGCTCGTATCACTTGGCTACACGAATGCCGATGCCGAGAAGGGCGTGCGAGCAGCACTCGATTCAGGTGGCAGCGGGCTCTCTGCCGCCGAGCTGATCAGGGTCGCACTGGCAAAACTCGGCGGACGCTGACCGCGTCGACGTTCAGGTCCAGTCCTCCAGCTCGAGCGTCGGCACACGCCTGAACTCACGCATGTTATTGGTCACGAGCACTGCATGCTCGGCGATAGCGTGTGAAGCGATCATGAGATCGTACGGCCCGATGATGGTGCCGCGTCTCTCGAGGTAATTCCGGACGATGCCATACGCTTCTGCTGCATGAACACCGAACGGAACTATCTGAACTGATGCGAACAGATTCTCGAGACCGCGCCGATTGCTCTCGCGCCCGTCACTCTTCGCGAGCCCATACTGAAGCTCGGCCGCAGTGATCGACGACACAGCAACGCCTTTGGACATCGCCGCGCGAAATCGTTTTGGTATCTCAGACGATGCACCCCTGAGCATTGAAACGCAGATGCACGTGTCAATCAGGTACATCAGCCCAACCGTCTACCTCCGGCCGCCCCTGCATCGCAGGCTCCTCACGATCGGGAAAGTCTGGCGCTGAACCGAAAGCCGCGAGAAAACGCTCCCACCTGTCATCCACGGGACTGAGAATCACCCTGTTTCCCTCTTTTCTCGCATACACGTGAGTACCCTCGAATCGAAATTCTTTTGGAAGTCGAACTGCCTGGCTGCGACCGTTCATGAAAAGGCTCGCCTTCTTGAAATCCTGGTCCAACGCAGCCTCACAGGCGTGATATATATCTTAATATATTTCAACCGCAGTCAATTTGCAAGTCTCCCCTTTATTGGTTCACGCAAAGTGAAACGGGCCTGTAGGTTTAGCCTCACCCATCCACCCCCAGAATGATCAAAACCGCTCATAGAGCTTCGACTTTCAACGAGTCAGTAATCCGCGAGATGACGCGGGTCGCCAACCAGCACGGTGCGATCAACCTGGCGCAGGGCTTCCCGGATTTTCCGATGCCCGAGCCGATGAAGGACGCAGCGTGCGCCGCGATTCACGGCGACATCAATCAGTATGCGATCACTTGGGGAACTCCCGCGCTTCGGCTCGCCATCGCCGAGAAGTATCGGCGCTGGTATGGCATGGAGGTGGATCCGGAGCGCGAGATCACGGTCACCTGCGGCGCAACTGAAGCGATGGCGGCCGTCTTCCTCGCGCTGATCGATCCGGGCGACGAAGTAATCGTGTTCGAGCCCTTCTATGAGAACTATGGACCGGACGCAATACTCGCGGGCGCGAAACCGGTCTTCGTCCCCCTTGAAGGCATCGACTGGAAGCTCGATCCCGACAAACTTCGCGCGGCGTTCAACGACAGGACTCGCGCGATTGTCGTCAACACTCCGCACAATCCTACCGGCCGCGTCTTCACGCGCGATGAGATCTCGCTGATCGCCGAGCTTTGCCAGAAATACGATGTGATCGCGATCACCGACGAGATTTACGAGCACATCCGGTATGCCGGCGGACATCATGTTCTCGCGACGTGGCCGGGGATGCGCGAACGGACCGTAACCATCTCGGGCTTGTCGAAGACGTTCAGCTGCACGGGATGGCGGCTTGGATATGCAGTCGCTCCGGCAGAGATGACATCACCGATCAGGAAGGTTCATGACTTCCTGACCGTCGGTGCACCGGCGCCACTACAGGCGGCTGGTGCAATCGGAATGGCGTTCGGCCCCGAGTATTACAACGAGATGGCGCTCGAGTATCGCGAGCGGCGCGATGTGATGGTTAGCGCGCTGACCGAGGCCGGCTTCAGGTTTTCAGCGCCCGAAGGTGCGTACTACATACTTGCCGATTTTACCGGGATCAGCGATCTGCGTGGCGTTGAGTTCGCGATGTGGCTTGCAAAGGACATCGGTGTCGCGACGGTGCCGGGAACGAGCTTCTACCACACTCCGGAAAATGGCGAGACAGTAACGCGCTTCGCATTCTGCAAGAAACCCGAGACCCTGGAGAGGGCGGCCGAGCGGCTGGCGGGAATCGCAGCGAGGGTCTAGGCTGCGGAAAGGAGAACTCGACAGTTGACGTCCATGATCCCGGCTCCCGATCCCTCCACCGCTGACGAAACCCGGACGCCGGGCCTGACGCGCATCGAAACGTTCAACGTCAAGCTTGTCGAACGCTGGCACTCGACGCCCACCCTCTCATCGCTCAGCAACTGGCTCGCCCGACACGTGGCAAGGCGTGAGTTCGAGTTTTTCCTGAGCAACATCCTCAGGGATTACCACTTCGAGCGCCTCAGCCAGGCGAACTGCGACAACGGCGTTCTCATCTGCGCGAATCACCGCAACTACGTCGACAACATCGCCCTCGCAATCAGGTCGATGAAGCATTTGCCGAAAGACGTCCGTCTTCTTGCACCCGCGCGGACAGAAGGTCTATTCGACAGGCGCTGGGGCATTCTCGTCAATCTCTTCGGGACGTTCATGAGCATGTACCCGCCGGTCGTTCGCAGCTCACGCGGTGCGATGTGGGGCAAACGTGTGATCCAGATCCTCATCGACCTGCTTCACCGCGGGCGCGTCGCAATCTTCATCCACCCGGAAGGCGGCCGAAACAAGGGCAACGACCCCTATGATCTCCTCCCTGCCAAACCGGGACTCGGCAAGATCATTCACCAGACGAAGGCCGATGTCTTCCCCGTTTTTCTTCAGGGATTCCCGCACTCCCCGAAAAGTTTTCTTCGCGCAAATCATCAGCGGGGTGCCAGGCCGCTCGTTCACGCGGTGATGGGCGAGCCACTCGACTTCTCAGCCGAGCGTGCAGAGGCGGCATCACCAGAGATCTACCGTAAGATCGGGCGGCGTCTCATGGAAGCGATCGTCGCATTGTCAGTCGAAGAGCGCGAGATACGCCGCTCACTCGAGGCATCACCTGCTCACTCGATCAGCGACGGCTCCCGAGCCGGATAAGCAGTCGCCGGTGTGCGCTCAGCTTCAGCCATTCTCCCGATCCCGTCGGCAACGGTCACCTTCGGCTCGTAACCGAGCCACGCGCGCGCGCGATCGATGCAGCTATAGTGGTCGGTAGTGAGCTCGGTAATCAGGTAACGCGACACAGGAAAATGCATCGAGCCACCACTCAGGTTCACGAGCGCATCGCAAACGGTTGCGCCAGCCATCGCGACTGACCTCGAAATATTCCCGCGCACCGGTGAGAGGCCAAGCGCACGAGCGAGCTCGTCTACCCAGTCCCATAACACCACCGGACTTCCACCGTGAATGAAGAAAGCCTGGCCACCGACTGCAGCATCTGACTCAACCGCCCGCCACGCGGCGAGATGTGCGTCGACGCAGTCGTCCATGTAGGTCATCCCGACACGGTTCGTACCCGATCCGACTCGATACAGCGTTTTCTTCCGCGAGAGCTTGCGTAGTCCCCCTACCCAGTGACTTGGACCAGGGCCCCAGATCATGTGCGGCCTGACACAAACAGTCCGCAGTCCGTTGCCATTCGCCGCACGAACTTCCTGCTCCGCCAATGCCTTGGATTCGGAGTACGGCGACTGGAACCGCGTCGAGTATGGATGACTCTCGTCGACGTTGTAATGCCCGCTCCCGTCGGCGATTACTGAAGGCGTGCTCGTGAAAACGATCGTGCCGATTCCGTTGCGAACACATGCGTCGATGATGTTGCGGGTTCCGCCAACGTTCGCCCGGAGATACGCCTGTCGTATCCCATAGTGTCCCACCATTCCACCAGCGTGGAAAACCGTGTCGAAGTCGGTCAGCACATCGTTGAGCTTGTCCCGGTCCTCGACGTCACATGCGATCCACTTCATGTCCTGTGCAGCATCCGGCGCGTGCCGGCTCATTCCGACAACTTCAGCCCCTTCGGCGCGGAGTCGCGCTGCAAGCGCCCGCCCGAGAAATCCCGTGGATCCGGTCACAAGCACCCGGCGGCCCACGAACAGCATCAGTCGCCGCGCTCGGCAAGGCGTTTCGCAATGAACAGTGTGCGATACACAGCGGTGCCGAGCGCTCCAGCGGCAATCGCTGCAGCTGCCCACGCTATCGGAAGCCCGGGCGCAACGTTTAGCCACGCTGCGATCGGCGCGTCGAGAATACCCGCAAGCCCAAGCAGCACGAGCCGCTCGGCACGCTGCATTATCCCACCGCGACAGTCAATCGAGAGTGCTTCCCCTCTTGCACGCGCGTATGACACGAGCATCGATGCGCCGAGCGCGAGCGCGACCGTCGCGGCCGCCCACGGGGTGCCGGCAAAAAACGCGACGAGTCCGACAAACGCGAACGTCTCAGCGAATCGGTCGAGCGTCGAATCGAGGAATGCGCCGCGTGCTGATGCAATTCCCCGCGCGCGTGCAATGCGGCCGTCGAAAATGTCGGCCGCTCCGCCGAGCAGGACGAGCCATCCGCCGAGCGCGAGCTCGCCGAAGGCGAATGCGAGTCCTGCGCCGGCGCCGAATGCTGCACCCGCAAGATTCAGAAGATCGGGCGACACTCCGGCGCGAACCATTCCAACTTCGAGCGGCTTGATGATCCACATCAGCCAGTCGCGTACCCAGAAGCCAAGCAGAATCGTCGTTGGCCTGCGTGCAACATCCGCGTCGATCGCTTTGCCACGAGATACCAGCGCAAACACCGGCATCGTCAGGAGCAGTGCTGCGACGAGAACGATTGCGCCGGTTTCGACCGGGCTCACCTCCGCGTTTCCCACCGCGATCGATCACGGAAGAAGACAAAGATCTTCGGCCAGAGGAAAATGAACGGCCAGCGGCGCTCGCGTTCAGTGAGTTCCACCTGAACATCGTTGTGCCGGGTGATTTTCTGGACGATGTACTCGAGCCACCCGTCGTATTGAACGACGGCTTTTCCCCACCTCAGAGTTCCGCGGGCTTTCGACTTACGGAAGTACCACTCCCACCGACGACGCAATGCGGCACTCGGCTCCTGCGCCTGGCGGTACTCGTCGCCGTCGCGGACCAGGATTCCGTCGTCTGTTAACGATTCGAGGAGCGCCGTATAGACGGGCAGGAGAACATCGCGCTGCGCCTCAAAAAGCTGCGCGGGGCGCTCACCTGCCTCGGGTCGCACCTCTCCTGCGAACGATGTCTCGAGGAGCGAGCGACAATAGTCGGCCGCGGTGAAGGTTGGCGGCAGGAAGGCCCGGGCCCATTCGAATGTTCTGAGGCGAATTTCGGCAAGGGACCGGCGTACAGTCGCCGCGCTTGCCAAGTCTTTCGTCCAGAGAAGCTGAACGTGCTGGAAGAGCCGCCCGATTACGAAGTGATCCGGCGCTTTGAGCTGAGCCGCCTGGTGCAGTTCGCGAAGTGTGAGCACGCCGCACTTGTTGCGCTTCCCGCCCTCCGGGACTGGAGGAATTGCGTGCACGTTGGGAGCGAGCACGTGGGCAAGCGTAGTAGCCGTCCTGACGCTGACGCCGGTGTGCATCGCAGCGGTAAGAGATTCGTATGCCGGCCGATACGCGTCGACGATCACGAAAAAATCGTACGCGCTGTCGACGCGCGCATCCACGCCGCGTGCGCGCGATCCATAATGGATGACGGCGATCGCCGAATCACCGAGCGCATTCGCGAGCTCAACGGCCATGGCTGCCGCGGCCGGGCTCGGCTCGACGTCGAAGCCGAGGGAGAGGCTTTCGAGAAGCTGGGGGTTGTCAGCGAGAGACGCGGACAGACTCGAGCGGAGGGTGCCGCGTGTCAGTTGCGGCGCAGAGGTCTTCACCGAGACAAGATCGAATTACGGTGAACACGGCGCAAGCGCATTTGCGGACTGCGGACAAAATACCTCTCCTACCACGCAAGGTTCGGGATACATTTGGGCATGACCCGCGCCGAAATCACGACTCCTGAGATTCTGCCCGAGGAATCGGTAGTAGAGCTTTCACTCCGGCCACAGCGCCTGGCTGAATTCATCGGACAGCCGAAGGTGAAGGAGAGCATGCGTATCTATATCGACGCTGCGATCTCCCGGCGCGAGCCCCTCGACCACACGCTGTTTTTCGGCCCTGCCGGCCTCGGCAAGACGACGCTTGCAGAGCTGATCGCGCGTGAGATGGGCGTCAATATCCGGACAACTTCAGGTCCTGCGCTGGAAAAACCCGGCGACCTGGTAGGCACTCTCACTAACCTGAGAGAGGGTGACATCCTCTTCATCGATGAGATTCACAGGCTTCGCCCCATCATCGAGGAATTCCTGTATCCGGCCATGGAGGATTACCGCATCGACATCAGGTTGTCGGAAGGTCCGAAGGCGCAGACGATCACGATGCCGATCGAGAAGTTCACCCTGGTGGGCGCCACGACTCGACTGGGGATGCTCACTCCGCCGATGCGCGCGCGATTCGGCATCGAGCAGCGTCTCAATTTTTACCCGGCAAGCGACCTCGAGACCATCGTCAGGCGGACGGCCGAGGTGATCAAGGTAGACATAGATGATGGCGGTGCGGAGGAGATCGCGTGCCGCTCGCGCGGAACGCCGCGTGTCGCCAATCGGCTGCTGCGGCGCATTCGCGATTACGCGCAGGTTAAGTCAGGCGGCAAGATCACTCGCGACATCGCGAAGGACGCGCTTCAGTTACTTGATGTCGACCAGTTCGGCCTCGACGACATGGACAGCCGCATACTGAAGACGATAATCGAGAAATTCGATGGCGGGCCGGTCGGAGTTTCGACGATTGCAGCCGCCGTGGGTGAAGATGCCGGTACGATCGAGGAAGTTTACGAGCCCTTTCTCGTGCAGAACGGGTTTCTCCAGCGGACACCGCGCGGTCGTATGGCGACGGCCCAGGCGTACAGGCACTTCGGTTTTACGATGCCTTCGAGCGGGTCGCAGCCTTCGCTTTTCTGACGCCCTCGAGCGTCGCGATATGAAAGAACGCGGTTTACTCACAAGTGACTACGAGTTCGATCTTCCGCCGGAGCTGATCGCCCAGACTCCATCGGACCAGCGCGATGAGAGCAGGCTGATGGTGGTGCACCGCGATTCTCACGAGATCGAGCATCGGACTTTTCGCGATATCGTCGCGCTGATTCCATCCGGTGACGTTGTGGTGGTCAACACGACCCGCGTATTTCGCGCGCGGCTTCTCGGGACCCGCGATTCAGGTGCTCCTGCTGAGTTGCTGCTGCTGAAGCCGTTGGGGGAGGATCGTTACGAGGCAATGGTGCATCCGGGTGGCAAGCTCAAGCCGGGACGTCGGGTTCACGTCAGCACGGATCTCGAAGTTGAAATTATCGAAACGACCGAGCGCCGGACACGAATCGTGCGTCTGATATCATCGTTGCCGGTGGACGAGGCAATCGAGCGTTTCGGGCATGTCCCGCTTCCGCCATACATTGCCCGTGGTGACGAGTTGTCGGACATCGAGCGATACCAGACCGTGTATGCGAGCGAATCAGGTTCGGTGGCTGCGCCGACGGCCGGCCTGCATTTCACGCAGGAGCTACTCGACTCGCTCGCCGCCAAAGGGATTGCCCGGGCTGATGTCGTTCTGCACGTTGGCGCGGGAACGTTCAAGCCTGTTGAAGTCGAAAATCCTGATCATCATGTGATGCACGAAGAGTCATATATACTGCCCGGCGCGGCCGCATCGGCGATCAACGCTGTTCGCGGCAGGGGTGGCAAAGTTTGGGCGGTAGGTACGACGTCGGTCCGGACACTCGAGAGCGCCGTTCGGTCCGATGGGTCATTCGCGGAACGGTCCGGTGATACGCGCATCTTCATTCGACCGCCGTATCAGTTTCAGGCGGTCGATCACCTGATCACCAACTTTCATCTTCCTCGATCGACGTTGCTGATGCTTGTTGCAGCTTTCGCCGGGTATGAGCTGACGATGAAAGCATATCGTGCGGCCATTGCCGAGGGGTATCGGTTTTATTCATATGGCGATGCGATGGTGGTCGTCTGATACGGCAAACCCAGGGGGATGCGGATTCGGCCGATTTCGCGGATCCGGCGGATCAAACGCCTCGAAAGCCGGCACGTTGGCGCGGCCGGAGCATTGTCCTTCGGCAAGGGAATTCTTCTCTGGATCTAACAACAGAAAAACGAAGCCGGTTAGTTCAATGATGCTGCCAATCCGGAACGGTACTTTGATTCCTGATTCACATAGTATCCGCTGAATCCGCTAAATCCGCCCAAATCCGCTACCCCCTGGGTTGCCCGCTCTTACCCGATAAATGCCCTTTGCATTCGACATAGCAGCCGAATCCGGAAAAGCCCGCGCAGGCACGTTCAGCACGCCCCACGGCCCCGTGATAACGCCGGCATTCATGCCCGTCGGGACACTGGCAACGGTTAAGGCCCTTGACCCCGAAGACCTCACCGCGATGGGCGCATCGATGATCCTCTCGAATGCCTATCACCTTCACCTCCGCCCGGGCGATGAGCTCGTTCGTGAGATGGGCGGCCTTCACAAGTTTATGGGATGGAACGGGCCGATCCTTACGGATTCGGGAGGATTCCAGGTTTTTTCGCTGGCGACTCTCCGCAAGGTGAGCGAAGACGGTGTCGAATTCCAAAGCCACATCGACGGGTCGCGCCGCTTCTTCACGCCTGAGAGTGTGATGCAGATCGAGAGGAACCTTGGCGCCGACGTGGTCATGCAGTTCGATCACGTCATACCAGGCCAATCGGAAGAGGCGCCGGCGCGCGATGCGAGCGAGAGAAGCCTCAGGTGGCTGAAGCGCTGTCTCGACGAATTCTCGACCTTCGATTCGAACCAGGCCTTGTTTCCAATCGTTCAGGGCGGAATTCACGCCCACCTCAGACGGGAAGCGGCCGAGTCGATTTCGTCGATGCACCACTGGGAGGGTTTCGGGATCGGCGGTCTTTCGGTCGGCGAGGAGAAGCCGGCAATGTACGAGATGCTCGACGTAGTCGACGATGCACTCGACAGGGACCGGCCGCGCTACCTCATGGGTGTTGGCTTCCCCGAGGATATCGTCGAGGGCATCCTGCGCGGCGTCGACCTCTTCGATTGCGTCGCGCCAACCCGGATGGGCAGGAACGGATCGGTGTTCACCGCGGACGGGCGGCTCAACATCAAGCGGTCCGAGTTCAGGAACGACCCGCTGCCACTCGACGAGACCTGCGCGTGCTCGGCATGCACCCGGTTTTCACGGGCCTATATCCGACACCTTTTCACGTCTGACGAGATCCTCGGGCTGCGCCTGCTGTCGCTGCACAATGTACATTTCCTTCTCGCGCTGGCACGCTCGGCGCGCGAGGCAATCGTGGCCGGAACGCTCGCAGGGTGGAGCAGTGACTGGCTGACCCGATACCACTCCCGCAACGCATAGATCCATGACACAGGTATTTCCGGCATTGCTGCTGCTTCAGGGCGCGACAAACACATTGTTCGGCCCCATTTTCATGTACGGCGCGATCTTCGCCATCTTCTATTTTATTCTCATCCGGCCCGGCCAGAAGCAGCGCAAGGCGCAGGATGCGATGATCAAGCAGGTGAAGCGCGGCGACGAGATCGTGACCGCGGGCGGACTCGTCGGCGAAGTGATTCACATCAAGGAAGCGACCGGGGACAAGCCCGACTCGCGCCTCCCGAACGAAGATCGCCTCACGATCAAGAGCGGTGAGTCGCGGCTCGTGATCGAGCGCGGGCGAATTGCACGAGTGAGCCGCGTGGCGGGCGCGCCCGCAGCCGAAGGGTGAAGATCCTCGACATCCGGGTCCTTGGCGACCCGGTGCTGCGAAAGGACACAACTGCTGTCACCGAGATAACTGATGAGCTGAAGCAGCTCATCCTGGAGATGTACGACACGATGTACGCCGCGGAGGGAATCGGCCTCGCAGCGCCGCAGGTCGGACGAACCGAGCGCATCGCCGTCGTCGACGTCGATGGCGCACGCTACACGCTCATCAATCCCGAGATAGTCGAGCACAGCGGTTCGGCTCGCGCAGAGGAAGGCTGTCTTTCGATTCCTGACGTATACGGTGACGTTACTCGCCCCAACCATGTTGTCGTCCGCGCGATGGACGAGCTCGGCAACACCTTCGAGGTACAGGCAACCGACCTGCTCGGCAGGTGCCTGCAGCACGAGATAGATCACCTGCACGGCAAGCTGTTCATCGACTACCTGAGCGTGCTGAAGCGACGGTCGGTCATGTCGGACTGGGACAGGCGCAAAGCCGATTATCCGGCGTTCATCAGGAAAGTGGTCAACGAGAAGAAGGGCCCACACCACAGCGAAGGCGAGCTGTAGATGCGCGTCCTCTTCTGGGGGACGCCGGAGTTTGCCGCCGCCCCGCTGAGGGCGATGATTGGTGAAGGATTCGAAGTGATCGGGGTCGTCACGCAGCCCGACAAGCCGCAGGGACGCTCGCGCACGGTTACAGCGCCGCCGATCAAGCAGATCGCTCTTGACGAACAGATCCCCTGCTTCCAGCCAGCTACGCCGAAAGACGAAGAGTTCACCGGGATGGTCGAGGTGATGCAGCCGGATATCTCGATCGTGGTTGCGTACGGCCACATTCTTCCGAAGCGGATGATCGAGCTTCCGCGTCTGGGAACGTTGAACATCCACGCATCGTTGCTTCCGCTGTTGCGCGGCGCGGCGCCGATTCAGGCGGCCATAAGGCAGGGATTCCCTCAGACCGGCGTCACGATAATGCGGATGATTCAAGCCCTCGATGCAGGGCCGATCATCCTCACGGCGAGCTCGCCGATACTGGACGATGAGACGTACGGCGAGCTACAGATGCGCCTTTCCGAGCTCGGCGCGCTGGCGCTCGTCGAGGCGCTGACATTGATCTCACTGAGAAAGGCCATTGAAACGCCGCAGGACGATTCGCTGGCGACCTATTCACCGAAAGTCACGCGCGAGGATGCGCGGGTGGACTGGACCCTGAACGCCGATGAAGTGTCGCGAATCATCAGGGCGTACGATCCGCGCCCCGGCGCGTTCACAACGCTTGCGGGCCTCGACGTGAAGCTCTTCGGTGCCCGAATTGTCGCGGGACAAGAGCGCGGCGCTCCCCCGGGCAGAGTCGTCGATGTCCGCGAGGGTATCGTGGTTGCCTGTGGCGATGGGCTTCTATGCGTGCGTGACGTGCAGGCTGCGGGCAAGAACCGCATGGGCTCGGTCGAATGGGCACGCGGGCGCGGCATCTCTGTTGGCGACACGCTCGGCGAATGACTTCTGGCAGCGTGATGCTCGACTTCCCCGTCGTTCACGCAGTCACCGATTCAGTCGCTGTGCACCAGATCGATTTTCTCGCTCGCGCAGCTGCAGTCATGCGGGCGCTTGGTCCGAGGGGAGCACTTCACCTGCGATCGTCGCGGATTGCCGCGCGCCAGTTTTACGATCTGGCTTTCGAGCTCGCCGCTTTGCAGGTGCAGACCGGGTGCTGGCTCATCGTGAACGACAGGATCGACGTGGCGCTCGCCGTTGGGGCACGGGGCGCCCAGCTGGCTTCACACTCGCTTTCGATTCCCGACGCTAACCTCGTTGCGGGGACTCTTCCGCTGGGCGCGAGCGTTCACAGTGTGGAGGAAGCAGTCGAAGCTGAAGCTGCCGGTGCATCCTGGTGCGTTGCGGGGACTGTGTTCGAGACTCCAAGTCACGCCGGGCGTCCGCCTGCACGGTTGGATTTCATCGAGGAGGTCGCGAAGGCGATCAGCATTCCCCTCATCGCAATCGGTGGAGTCAAACCTGGAGACGTAGGGCCACTTCGTCGCGCCGGGGCTTACGGCGTTGCTACAATTCGTGGCGCGGGCTGGGACGGGGCGCAAGGGTCCCCTGACAACCCCCACGACCCGATGGAAACACAGCTTTCTCCCGCAGTCGCGACAGCGTTTCCGGAGCCCGTCACGCGCTATATTTCAGCATATGATTCAGAGTCCGGAAGCGAGCGGGATGATCACGCTGACGGTCAACGGCGCTCCACGGGAGCTGGCGCGGAATAGCACCATCGCAAGCCTGCTGGGGTCGCTGGAGATCGACCCGCGCCTCGTCGTAATAGAGCACAATCGATCGATCCTTCGGGACCGCGATGGCTACACCTCTCTCGGCCTCGAGAATGGTGACGTCGTGGAGATTGTGCATTTCGTGGGTGGTGGATGATGGGTGCTGCGATCGATTCCACAGTCGATGTTTCTCCTCTCGTCATCGGGGAGCGTGAGTTCAAGTCACGTTTGATGGTCGGCACGGGGAAGTACGCGTCGAACTCCGACATGATGCACGCGATAGAGGCATCCGGCGCCGAAGTCGTGACTGTCGCCGTGCGCCGCGTAGATCTCGATCGTGCGAAGGATGAGAGCATCCTGCATCACCTCGATCCTTCTCAATACTTCCTGCTGTCGAATACCGCGGGATGTTATACGGCAGACGAGGCGGTCAGGTACGCCAGGCTCGCACGCGCTGCCGGGTTCAACGAATGGGTGAAGCTCGAAGTGATCGGAGATCAGGAAACGCTGCTTCCCGACACTGCTGGCCTGCTCGAGGCAACCCGCACGCTCGCGGCGGAAGGCTTCAAGGTCATGGCTTACACGAATGACGACCTGATCACCGCGCTTCGACTCGAGGATGCCGGTGCCGTCGCAGTGATGCCGCTAGCATCTCCGATCGGCTCCGGGCTCGGCATGCTCAATCCGTATGCGATCAGGACCATCAAGAAGCGCCTTTCCGTTCCCATCATAGTCGATGCGGGCGTCGGCACCGCTTCGGATGCATGCATCGTCATGGAACAGGGAGTCGACGGGATTCTCATGAACACCGGAATCGCTGCGGCGACTGATCCGGTCCGCATGGCCACCGCGATGCGGTACGCCGTCGATGCGGGTCGCCTCGCTTACCTCGCGGGCAGAATGCCGCGTCGCGAAGTGGCAGTCCCGTCTTCGCCCGAAACCGGGATGCTCGACTGATGTCATCGAGTGAAGGCGGAGTTCAGGTTGCCGTCGGCGGAGTGACGATGGCGCGGGTTGCGGCGGCAGGCATCTGTGCCGACCTCAGGGACGGCGAGATGCTGGACAGCTCCTTCGATCGCCGGACCGCCAGTCTCGATGCAAGAGACCGCCGATGGCTTCGCGAGCTCGTGTATGGAATGCTCAGGCAGCGCGGTGCAGTCGATGCAATTCTCGAGGAGCGTGTTCGGGGCGGATTGAGCCGGGTTGACCCCGATCTCGTCGACCTGATGCGGCTTGGCGTTTACCAGCTGATGCACATGGGCAGCGTACCCGCGTATGCGGCGATCGCCCAGTCCGTCGAGCTCGCGAAAGTGCGGCATGGCATCGGGGCGAGCAAGCTCGTCAACGCCGTGCTTCGGCGGATCGACCGCGAAAGCGCTGACCTCACGGTGCGTCCTCCTGACGACAAGATTGATGCGCTCGCGCAGAAGTATTCGCACCCGCGCTGGCTTGTCGCTCGCTGGCTGTCGCGATGGGGAGAGGAGGCTACTGCGATTCTCCTCATGAAGAACAACGCTGAGGCGCCGGTAGTGATCCGCCCCTACGGCATCGTGCGTGAGCAACTCGAGGCGATGCTTGAAGCGTCGGGAGTCGATGTCGAAGACGCTCCGCTTGCGCGCGACAGCATACAGATATCAGGTGGAATTTCTCTGACTGAGCTTGGCGCATTCAAGCAGGGACTGTTTTTCGTGCAGGATCCCGGATCGACGCTGGTGACACAGTATGCTGCGATTCCGCCTGGTGGTATCGTCGCTGACCTGTGCGCTGCGCCTGGCGGCAAGGCGCTCGAGCTTTCGCGGAACGCACGTGCGGTGTTCGCGTCAGACAGGTCGCCACAGCGGCTCGTCAGGTTGCTGGAGAATCGCGCGCGGCTCGAGGCGAATAACCTCTTCGTCGCGGTGGCCGATGCGCGCCAGCCCGCTGTCCGCGCGATCGATGCAGTGTTGATCGATGTGCCGTGCACGGGAACCGGCACTTTCCGCAGGCATCCGGATGCGCGCTGGCGCCTGCGGATCTCGGATCTGTCGGTGATGGCGGCGCTTCAGGCGACGATCCTTCGCGAGGCAGCGAAGATCGTGAAGCCGGGCGGGCTGCTGATTTACAGCACATGTTCGCTCGAGCTCGAGGAGAACGACGCGCAGGTCGAAGACTTCCTCGCGCGAAATCCGGAATGGAAACTCGAGCCGCCGCCCCAGGGTACCGTGCCGGCCGATACGATGGA
>JAYUWU010000219.1:0-3065 GCA_043753365.1 Gemmatimonadaceae bacterium
CCCGGCGGCAAACTGGATCGCGTTCGCCCTCACGACACCGGTGGTCTTGTGGTCCGGTTCGGTTTTCCTGACCGGATCGGTTCGGGCGCTCAGATCGCGAAGACTCGACATGTCAGTTCTGATCGCAACCGGAGTGCTGGCCGCTTATCTGAGCAGTATCTATCTCACGGTCATCGGATACGGTACATCGTATTTCGAGGCAGCCGCGATGCTGGTCACGTTCGTCCTCTTCGGGCACTGGATGGAGCTGAAATCGCGGCGAGGCACATCCGACGCGCTACGCGCATTGTTCGACCTTGTGCCTCCGACCGCACGCGTGATTCGTAGTGGCACCGAACAGGTTGTTCCAACCACGGACGTCATCGTAGGTGATGTGCTTCGGCTGCTTCCAGGAGAGAAGGTCCCGGTGGACGGCGTCTTGACGGAAGGCGTGACCGATGTGGACGAAGCTCTCGTTACGGGCGAGAGCAAGCCTGCGCACAAGTCCGCGGGCGAAGCACTCGTGGGGGGAAGCATCAATGTAAGTGCGCCTGTGACGATGACAGCGACGAAGGTCGGGAATGATACAGTGCTCGCTCAGATAGCGGCACTTGTCGAGCGCGCGCAGAACTCGAAAGCTCCGGGCCAGCGCATCGCGGACAAAGCGGCAGCGATTCTCGTAGTCGTCGCCGTCTCAGCGGGACTAATTACGTTCCTCGCGTGGACGCTGTTAGCTGACGTACCCTTTCTCACTGCGCTCACATTCGCGATTTCCGCAGTGGTCATCGCCTGCCCTGACGCCCTCGGTCTCGCGACACCAACTGCCGTCGCCGTAGGCACCGGGCTTGGCGCTCGCCACAACATCCTCATCAAGGATGCCGCGACGCTCGAGGGAGTCAGCCGCATTCAGGTAATCCTGCTCGACAAGACCGGAACACTAACTGTCGGAAAACCGGCGGTCACGGATCTCGTTCCCGCCGAGGGCGTCAGCGAAAGCGAGCTGCTCGTGACGGCGGCCTCTGTTTCGGCGACTTCCACGCATCCCCTTTCGCAAGCGATCGTGCGCGCGACGGAGGAGCGGAATCTCGCGTTTCCGGCCGTCGACTCCGCCCGGAACGTCGCGGGGAAAGGGGTTGTGGGTTTCATCTCAGGGGAGCCTGTCCTCGTAGGCAGCGCAAAACTTCTTGCTGGAGAGTCAGTCGCAATGGGCAACCTGGAGGAAGCCGGTGGCGGCCTCGCCCTGGATGGCCGCTCGCTCAGCTACGTTGCACGCGGTGGCCGTGTGCTTGGAGTGCTTGGATCACCGATGCGATCCGGCCGTCAAGCGCGGAGGCGATAAGCCGGCTGAAGGAGGCCGGCGTGGAGCCAGTCCTGATGAGCGGCGACGTGAAGCCCACCGCGGAGCGCGTCGCGAGGGAGGTCGGAATCGACAGAGTATTCGCTGAGGTTCGGCCGGAGGAGAAGGCCGCTCATGTGAAAGAGCTGCAGGAAAAGGGATTTTTTGTTGCGATGGTCGGCGATGGGATCAACGATGCGCCCGCTCTCGCGCAGGCTGACATCGGAATAGCGATCGGCGCCGGAACCGATGTCGCCGCGCAGGCCGCGCAGGTCATCCTGATGAAGTCCGACCCACTCGACATCGTGCGCGCGATCCGGCTGAGCAAGGCGACCGTGCGCAAGATGAAACAGAACCTCGTCTGGGCCAGCGTCTACAACGTCATCGCGATTCCCGTTGCGGCGGGCGCTTTCTATTACAGTCTTGGCTGGTCGCTGCGGCCCGAGGTGTCAGCGCTCTTGATGTCGGTGTCGTCGATAATAGTCGCTCTGAACGCGGTTTCCTTGCGCCGGGTTCGAATCTAGGGGTCAGTTTCTCCCGAGCCTTTCCCTGAGTTCTGCAATCTCCTTCCGCAGTCAGAAGTAATGCAGCCATTCCCACTATTCCGGATATGCTGCTAGCGTGCCGACTGGGGGCGATGGATGCGGGCACCTCTCGTCAGTGAGTCGGCACGGTGTGGGCGGTCGCCCTTCGGAAACGGCTCGGTCACTGACCACATTCTGCGCGAGACGCCAGGAGAACCACGACAACATTGAAAACACCAGCATAGCGCCAAACAAAGAAGCGCTGGCCTTCAACGACGTGCGGGCGGACTCACGATCACGCCCGCTCGCGAAGGGCGCGGTGAACCCACCTCGAAAACCAAGGTGACGAAGTGCGACTCCCAGTCAGCCCCGCTTCCCGATTCGGCTGGAAGGATATGCAGTGCCCGAATGTTCCACAGACCATGCCTGCCAAGCGGTATTCGTGCCACACCGTTCACGTCGGTCTCGACACTGGAATCAACAGGGGTATTGCCGTCCACCGCGAATCCCGCATCGACATGGGCATGGCGTAATGGCTCTCCACGGAAAATCAGTCTCACCCTCAGCGTGTCGCCGGAACGCGCCGTTCCGGGATCGTCAAGCGGAACGAACTCTGCTGGCTGGCCAACAACCCTTGTGAATGCACGCGGCCCGCCTTTCCCGACCTCGACTATCGTTTTCGCATACTTGGCGTACCGGCGTGTAATGCTGTCGGTTTTGGGAAGGATACCCTCTCGCTCATATCGGGCAGCAAGAGTGGATGCACCTTCAAGCTCCATGTAGCGCTTGAAATCACGCCCTGATGCCCGCAATGAACGCGGAGCGATCGACAAGGCGACGATCCGCTGGCCGGCCCCGGACGGGCGATTTCGAAGCACCAGCGAGGCGCCCGCTACGGTGACGTTCTCTACCTTCATCGCGCCGGTAGCGCCAAGTATCCGGGCGTCTGTGATGCGGTCAGGTGTAACTGCGGATTCGCTCGACGGAAACTTGCTGCTAGTCTGGCCACGGATCACCAGCTCGCCGCCCGCGGAAATCCTGAAAGCATTTGGAACCAGCCAGAAATCATGGGGCTCGCCGACACTTACTATGGTCAGTATCAACGCCATCGTAATCGCCACCGGCCGGACGCGCATTGATTTTGTCTTCACCGCGCGAGAACCTCATACCCGGCATCAGCCACGCATTGCCCGCAACTCATGCCATGCACTTCAAGGTACAGTTCT
>JAYUWU010000220.1:0-7792 GCA_043753365.1 Gemmatimonadaceae bacterium
GCGCACGCGTTGCGATCTGCTGCTCCACCCTGGCAATGAACTCAGCCACGGGAATGACATCCTGTTTCTTCCCTGCCCCGCGCAGTCGCAACGCAATAGAGTCACTCTCGGCCTCACGTTTTCCGACAATCGCCATGTACGGGATCTTGAGAGTCTCCGCTTCGCGAATGCGATAGTTCAAGGTCTCGCTTCTGTCGTCGAGATGAACGCGCGCGCCGGCCTTCGCAAGCCGATCGGTCAGTGACCGGACGGCGCCTGCCGCATCGTCGGAGATCGGAATTACACGCACCTGCTCCGGCGCGAGCCACACAGGGAACGCGCCAGCATAATGCTCGATGAGCCCGCCGACGAATCGCTCCATGGATCCCACAAGAACGCGGTGGAGCATCGTCGGACGATGCGGCGTATTGTCGGAACCGGTGTACTCGAGCTCGAACCGCTCCGGCAGATTGAAGTCGAGCTGCACCGTCGGGCCCTGCCACTTGCGCCCGATCGCGTCGATGAGCTTGAAGTCGAGCTTCGGCCCGTAGAATGCGCCACCGCCCTCATCGACCGTGAACTCCTGGCCACGCTCACGCATCACGCTGGCAAGAGTCTCCTCAGCATCGCGCCACACAGCGACTGAGCCGAGCGCCTTCTCCGGCATCGTGGAAAGCTCGATCGAGTACGGATATCCGAAGGTCGTGAGCATTTCGTCAACGAGGTCCAGCAATCGCCCGATCTCCACAGGCACCTGCTCAGCCGTGCAGAAGACGTGCGCATCGTCCTGGGTGAATCCTCGCACCCGCAGCATGCCGTGAAGCACGCCGCTTCTCTCGTACCGGTAAACGGTCCCGAACTCCGCATACCTGATCGGCAGGTCGCGATATGACCGCGACTTCGACTGGAAGATGCAGATGTGCCCTGGACAGTTCATCGGCTTCGGGCGATATGCTGCGCCCTCGACCTCCATCGCGCCGAACATGTTCTCGCGGAAGTTCTCGAGGTGACCGGAGATCTGGAAAAGTTTCTCGCTCACGATGTGCGGCGTATAGACGAGATCGTATCCATGTCGCAGGATCAGGTCGCGCTCATAAACTTCGATCTCGTTCCTGACGATCGCACCGCGAGGATGCCAGAGAATGAGACCAGGACCAACACGCTGGTCGGTCGAATACAGGTCGAGTTGCTGGCCAAGCAGACGGTGATCACGCCGCTTCGCTTCCTCGAGGCGGTGGAGATAGGCATCGAGATCATCCTTGCTGAACCACGCGGTGGCGTAGATCCGCTGGAGCATCTGACGCTTTTCGTCACCCCGCCAGTAAGCGCCGGCGGTGTGCAGGAGCTTGAAGTGCTTGAGGTACGACGTGTCGGGCACGTGAGGACCGCGGCACAGGTCGATGAACGGACCATCAGTGTAAGTCGAGATTACCTCCGACTCGCTGAACTCGCCGAGCCGCTCGAGTTTGAGCGGGTCATCAGCGAATTTCTGACGCGCTTCAGTCTGGTCGACCTCGGCACGAACGAACGGAAATTTCTCGGCGATGACCTGTCGCATCTCGGCCTCGAACTTCTCGAGATCGTCAGGCGTGAACGGTTCCTCGACTTCAAAGTCGTAATAGAAACCGTCTTCGATCGACGGGCCGAAACCGATCTTTGCGTCTGGCCGCAGGCGGCGAACCGCGGTCGCGAGAATGTGAGCCCCCGAGTGGCGGAGCACGTCGAGCGCCTTTGCATCCTTCGCCGTCAGCACGCGGAATGGACCGCCGATTCTCAGGGGCGTGATGAGGTCCTGCACCTCGCCGTTCACCTCCACGGCAAGTGCATCCTTGAGCAGCCGCTGCCCGATCGAGCCAACTACATCGCGCGGCAAAGTGCCCTCCGCGACTTCGCGAACTGCACCGTCGGGGAGCGTAAGTGTCAACATTTCAGACATCGGATTTCCAGTGCCGCAGATGGCCTTTAACTTGCTTCGGTAAGCTATCCCTACACGATACCCTACGCCACAGGTCTCACATATGTCGCCATTCAGATATCGCGATGAAGAATCGAATGCCGTAAGCGCGCTCTACGTTGCGCTCGGCGCCCTTGCCGGCTTCGCCGCTGGCGTCGTCGTTGCCCAGCAGTATGGGGGAATATCAGGGATCACTGCGAAAATCCGCGACAGGATAGGAAACGCTCGCAACGGGGTCGCTGACGATTCCGACGAGCAGCTCGGCGCCCAGGCTCATGACCACGAGTACGACGATGAAGCTTATGACGACGGTTACGGCGACGATGGCGATGATGAGCCACTCGACGCGACTGAAGAGCTCGAGGAGCGGGTTCTGGAAGCGTTCCGTAACGATCCAGTCCTTTCAGAGCGCGCGATCGACATCGGCGCAATCGATGAAGGAATCGTCGAGCTGACCGGCTGGGTGAATGCCGAGGATGAGTCACAGCAGGCCGTGGTCATCGCGCGTGGTGTGATCGGCGTCGATACCGTCGTCAACCGCCTCGCTGTGCGAGAGGATGAAGACCTGATGGATGAGCTCGCAGACCGCTATGAAGACGGGGATCCGTCACTGACCGAAGGACAGTGGGAAGGCCAGAGCGTAGGCACAGGTCGGAGACGTCAGGGCACCTCGGCGGAATTCGACAGGCACGAGGACCCCCGGCCCGAGCTCGAAGAGGCTGTCCTCTCGGAGATTTATATCGACCCTGAGGAGGAAGCTGACCTGAAGGCCGAGCGCAGGAAGAAGGCAAAGGCAGCACGCGGCGGACGGGCGGATGGGTCCGCGGTTGCGCCGACCGGCGTTCCAAAGGCTGACCACGTCGCCGATCCGATGAACGCGCCAACCGATTCTGCAATAGGCGACTAGGCCCCGCTGCGTATTTGCAGCTCACCTCACGCTCCGGAACTACACAACAAAAATGGGGAGTGGGGTGAGACCTGCTGAGTTACGTGAGTTTTCTCGGCGATCAAACCGAGGGTTCCGGATTACAGGGGTTCCCTTTTTGGGGTTAAGAGCGGAACAACGTGTGTTCGGTGGTCCCGCAGTTCCCAAAAAAAACAAATGCCGATTGCCAATCGCCGATCGGATGGTTCAGAGCGGGAAAGAGCTCACGCCCCTCGCGACCACTCACCCCACTCCTTTCCGGCAGTTCCGCTTTTGAAACAGGCTGGCATTGGAAGCGCCTGAGTAACCGGTCAGTCGATGCGATTATCGCTGCCCCTTCTCCATGGGTGCCCGTCCGGCTTTAATTTGCGGCAAGCATGACAGACACTGCCGCAGACCTCCCGACTCTCTTCGATCATCAATCCGCTGAAGCGACTCTTTACCAGGAGTGGCTCGATGCGGGATTGTTCACCGCTGATCCTGCCCGTTCAAGGCGCGCCGGGGGCGACCGCGACCCGTTCGTGATCGTAATGCCGCCGCCCAATGTGACGGCGGTTCTGCACATGGGGCACGGCCTCAACAATACGGTTCAGGACGTCGTCATCAGGTGGCGCCGCATGTGCGGGGACGAGGCGCTCTGGCTTCCCGGAACCGATCACGCGGGGATCGCGACGCAGAACGTGATCGAGAAGCAACTCGGCACCGAAAGCAAAACACGATTCGACCTCGGCCGCGAAGCGTTTATCGAGCGAACTTCGCAGTTCGTCGCCGAAACCGGCGGGACGATTCTCGATCAGCTTCGGGCAATCGGCGCGTCATGTGACTGGTCGCGCACGGCTTACACGCTCTCGCCCGAGCTCTCGCTCGCCGTCCGCGAAGCGTTCGTACAGCTGCACGAGCGTGGCCTCATCTATCGCGGACATCGTGTCATTCACTGGTGTCCGCGGTGTATGACCTCATTGAGCGACGAGGAGGCAGAGCATCATGAGGAAACGGGCAGTCTCTATTACCTGCGTTATCCGCTGGCTGACGATCCGTCGCGCGGGATAACTATCGCGACAACGCGGCCGGAGACCATGCTGGCCGACGTTGCGGTTGCGGTGCATCCCGACGACGATCGTTATCGCGAACTGATCGGGCGGACGCTGACACTTCCGATCGCGAGCGTCCCGCTTCCGGTCATCGCTGACGAGATCGGCGTGGATCCGGCGTTCGGTACGGGCGCCGTGAAGATCACGCCCGCGCACGACTCAAACGACTTCGAGATGGGGTCACGACACAAGCTCTCGATGCCTGTCGTGCTCTCGCCAGAAGCGACAATGGTAAATGGCGCTGACGCAGGGTCGCGCGTTCCCGATTCGCTCCTCGGGCTCGACAGGCTCGAAGCGCGCGCCAGAATCGTCGAGATGCTGCGCGCGTCGGGCGTTGTTGTGAAAATCGATTCACACACCCACGCCGTGAGGCACTGCTATCGGTGCGATACGGTCGTCGAGCCGCGCCTGTCGGATCAGTGGTTCGTCAAAATGAAGCCGCTGGCCGAGCCTGCGCTTGCTGCGGTTCACAAGCGTCAGATCAGAATCCTTCCGGAGCGCTGGGAAGCGGTCTACGTAAACTGGCTCGAGAACATTCGCGACTGGAACATCTCGCGGCAACTGTGGTGGGGACACCGCATACCGGTGTGGTACTGCGATGCGTGCGCTGAGGTAACTGTAGCGCGCGAAGACCCGAGTGCCTGTCCGAAGTGCGGCGGCAGCGTTCGCCAGGACGAGGACGTTCTCGACACGTGGTTCTCCTCGTGGCTCTGGCCATTCTCGACGCTCGGATGGCCCGACAAGAGCACGAAGGACCTCGAGGCATTTTACCCGACTGATGACCTGGTGACCGCGCCCGAGATTCTGTTCTTCTGGGTCGCGCGAATGATCATGGGCGGGTACGCGTTCATGGGTGAAACTCCGTTTCACACTGTGTATCTGCACGGCACCGTACGGGACATGAAGCACGTGAAAATGTCGAAGTCACTCGGCAACGGAATCGATCCGCTCGATGTGCGTGCCGCGTTCGGGACCGATGCCCTGCGTTACACGGTGACGGCCGGGCTAGGTATGGGAGCGGACGTGATGCTGGATCCGGGCGACCTGGAAAAGTCCTTTGCGCCAGGCCGCAATTTCGTGACGAAACTCTGGAACATCGGCCGCTTTCTTTTGACAAATGTCGGAACCGATGCTGTCGAGCCGCTCGATGCGATAGATCCGTCGAGGCTTCGTCGATCCGACAGATGGATCCTAGGCTCGCTGAACACGGCGATCTCCGAGTGTGATGCGGCTCTTGGCCCGGCTCGGCCGGAAAATGGCGTCTGGAAAGAGTCAGAGCTGTATCGCGGACTCCGCCTGAGTGAATACACCGAGTCAGCACGGCGGTTTGTGTGGAACGAGCTTGCCGACTGGTATCTCGAATCGACGAAGTCGCGTCTCGCGGCGGGGGGCGACGATGGCGAGGTTGCCCGCACCGTTCTGGCGCACTCGTTCGATGCTGCGCTGCGTTTGCTGCAGCCTGTCGTTCCTTTCATCACCGACACGTTGTGGCGCCGCATTCCCATTGCGACTGAGAACCGTGGCGATTTTATCGCGCGCGCCCAGTGGCCAGTGCGGGATGAGCGGTTCGAGGGTGAAGCGGAGTTCGAGCTCGTGCGCGAGGCGATCATCGGTATCAGGCAGTTGAGATCCGACTACGCCATACCTCCGGCTCAGCGAATTCAGGCGTCGCTGGAGGTTGCCGCTTCAAGGGGATTTGCGTCCCGCGATGCCGCCGTGTTCGAGGAAGAAGCTGCATTCCTCGGTCGAGCGGCGCGCACCGACTTGACGAATCACGAGAGGGGCGCGACGAACGGCGCGACTGTTTTGCTCTCGAGCGGATCACGGCTCCACGTTTCCCTCGAGGGGATCGTCGACCTCGAGAAAGAATGCAGGAAGGCGCGAACCGAGCTGGAAAAGCTTAGCGCGCAGCTGGATGCTCTCGAGAAGAGGCTGTCGAATCCGGGGTTCACTGACCGGGCGCCGGCTAATGTCGTCGAGGCGGAACGCGCGAAACAGGTCGAGTGGACTGCGCGACGGGTTCAACTGACTGAAAAGGTGACGGCGCTTTGCGGATCGTGATGCGGTTTGCAGCAGCGGTCAGCCTCGTCGCTCTCGGCGCTTGTGCCTCACCGGGATCACCGCCGGGCGGTCCAGTGGATACTGATGCGCCACAAATTCTCGGGCTGGCACCGGACAGTGGTCGCACCGGAGTTACGCCGCGCAATGTCGTCTTCAGGTTCGACGAAGTAGTGTCTGAGCGCCCATCGGGTGCGGCATCACTCAATGCACTTTTCCTGATCTCGCCGCGCGACGGAGAGCCGCGCGTCGACTGGAATCGCGATGAAATTGCAATCCGGCCGCGCCGGGGATGGAAAGCGAATACCGCGTATACGATCACTTTGTTGCCGGGCTTGAGTGACCTGCGTGGAAACGTGCGTAACACCGGCGCGGTGACGGTCTTTTCGACAGGCCAGACGATTCCCTCCGGCCGGATCACCGGCACGGTCTTCGACTGGGTAGAAAGGAAAGTTCTGGCGCGTGCGCTCGTCGAGGCGCGTCCGGTCACCGATACGACGATCGTCTATGTCACCACAACGGATTCGACGGGCACGTTCACGATCGGCAATCTCGCGGCAGGACAGTACGCAGTAAGGGGTATCGCTGATGCAAACAACAACCGCGCACTCGACCCGCGCGAAGCATGGGACTCGACCAGAATCGCGCTCGCGGATTCCGCGTCCACGGAGTTACTGACGTTCGTGCGCGACTCGCTCGGCTCACGCCTCATGACTGTGACGCTGAGAGATTCAGTTACGCTCGAGCTGAGCTTCGAGAATGCGTTGTCACCGTCGGCTCCGCTCACCGCTGCCAATATCCGCGTTGCCGCCGCGGACTCAGTTCAGGTCCCGATTGTCTCGATCAGTCCGCCACCACCCGATACGACGATCGTGGCAGGTCGCGTTCCTTCGCGGCCATCTCCGACGAGAACGATGATCCTGAAACTCGGGCGCAGACTTGCACCGCGCACCGAGTATCGCGTCCGGGTCACCGACGCCGTGAATCTGAGCGGCGTCAGACGATCGAGCGATCGGACGGTGATGGTTCCGGAGCAGCCCGCGGCAACGCCGCCGCCCGCCGCGACTCCTCCAGCTGCACCGCCTCCGGCTCCGGCCCCGCCGCGCCGGCTCGAGTGAACGCGCTACCGACCGCGGTGTTCCTCGATCGGGACGGCACGATCATAGAGGACGCGCATTACCTGTCGGATCCGGCGAAGGTCACGTTGAAGGAAGGCGCTGCAGATGCCATCGCGCGAATCAATGCCACGCTCGTGCCGGTGATCGTGATCACGAACCAGTCGGGGATTGGACGAGGGTTATTCACCGTTGCCGAGCATGAGGCTGTGACGCGTAAGATGAATGAGCTGCTCATGGAGCGCGGCGCCCGTATTGACGCTTCCTACTATTGCCCGCATGCACCGGGTGACGGGTGCGAATGCAGGAAGCCTGGATTGAAGCTCTTTCAGGACGCAGCGAGCGACAATCCGTCGATCGACCTGTCGCGCGCTGTGTATGCGGGTGATCGCCGGCGTGACGTGGAACCGGGCATCGTGCTTGGGGGCTCTGCCGTTCTCGTTCCGTCGACGCAGACGCCGGATGATGACGTCAGGTTCGCCGGAGAGAGTGCCCGTGTCGCGCCTTCACTTGGCACGGTTGTCGACTGGTACCTGTGCACGAACTGATTCGACGACCGCGTTCAGTCGAACCCCGACAGCAACCTCTTACTGACGCCGCTTGGCGAAGGTAGAATCGCGAATGGCAGTTCGCGTAGGAGTTCTGGCGTCCGGGGGCGGGACAAACCTTC
>JAYUWU010000221.1:0-22214 GCA_043753365.1 Gemmatimonadaceae bacterium
GCTACTGCCCCAACCACTCCAGCCGACAACGGTAGCGCCCCCGGAACAATCCGGCACGCCTCAACCGACGGCTTGAACGCCCTCCTCCGCACTTCTGCGCGCAAAGGATCGAACAACAGATCCCCAGCCTGCGTCACTCCGCCCGCAATGACGAAAATGTCCGGGTTGAAGATGTTGATGAGGTTCGACACCCCCACGCCAAGGAAGTGCGCGGTATCCCGGACAACCTCGAGCGCGACGCGATCGCCGCGCTTCGATGCCTCGAAGACGGTCTGCGCGGTGATTTTCGTTACGTCGCCGTCAACCATCGCGATCAGCTCCGAGAATTCACCACCCTCGAGCACCTCTCTCGCGCGCTCAGCGATCGCGGGACCTGATGTGTAGGCCTCGAGGCAGCCATAGTTACCGCACTTGCAGCGGCGCCCGGTGGAATCGATGGTTGTGTGACCGATCTCGCCGGCTGCGTCCGAAGATCCATGGTAAAGCTTGTTGTCGAGAATCAGTCCGCCGCCGATGCCGGTCCCGATGGTCATCCCGACTACATTGCGCCCGCCCTTCGCTGCGCCGCACCACCATTCGCCAAGCGTGGCGCAGTTAGCATCGTTGTCGAGCGTCGCCGGAAGATCGACGCGCTTTGACACTTCGTCGCGAAGCGGGAAGTCGCGCCACCCGAGGTTGGGAGTCACGATGACGACGCCGCGCGCGCGGTCGAGCGGACCTGGCGAGCCGATACCAACCCCGAGAAAGTCGCTGCGCTCAGCGCCGGTCTCGGCGCGCGTCTGCGCGATGACGTCCTCGATCAATACACCGATCCGGTCGACAACGGCGTCTGCGCCTTCATGTGCTTTCGTCTGGATCATGCGCATCGCGATCTCGCGCGTACCGTCTACCGGCATCGCTCCAGCCGCGATGTTCGTTCCGCCAAGGTCGATCCCTACGATGAACCGCTCTCTCACCGTCAAGCGCTGGCCCTGTATGAAAGGGTTCGTGTCAGAAGCCCGAAGACCTCGCTCGATGAAACTTCGCGCATGCAGCGCCAATGTCCAAGCGGGCACCGTTGCGGACCGTGCCTGTCGCAGGGTCGGCAGGCGAGCTCCTCGATTCCCGCAACGACGGAATTCACTGCAAGGGGACCGAACCCGAACTCCGGAACCGTCGGGCCGAAGATGCACACTGTCGGCGTGTTGACAGCAGACGCGAGGTGCTGGGGGGCGGAATCGTTGGAAACGAGACCTGCGGCGCGTTGCAACAGTGCCGCAGATGCAAGAATTCCGAGTTTTCCCGCGGCGACTGCACACTGGCCTCGCGGAAGCTGCGCCGAAATGAGCTCGCCGATTTCAATTTCCGCGGCGGACCCGATAACGACGACGTTCCATTGGTCTCTGGCTCGTACCGCTAGCTCAGGAAAGTATGGCCATCGCTTCGTCCCCCAAGCGCTTCCAGGGGCGAGGACGATGAACGGTCGCGATGGATCGGAGAGATGCTCACGAAGCAGTGTGGCGGCCGCGTCATGATCTTCTGGGGAGGGGTACAGACGCGGCATTACCTGTTCCGGCGTCGGCTCACTGGCGCCAACAGGCTGCGACAGCCACCAGAGTCTCTCTGCATGGTGACGATCGGCCCGATACTCGATGCGGTCAGTGTACAGCCTGCTTCCTTCCGAGGTATCGAACCCCACTCGCCTCGCGATACCGCTAGACGCCACGAGGAGCGCGCTGCGGAGCGAGCCCTGCGCCATGTAGGCATGGTCGTAGTATCCCTTCGCCGTGGGAAAAGCAGACATTCCGGAATCGACATCAGCGCAGCGCGCGACCTGCCGCAGCTGCCGGACGATGCGTGCGAACCCGCCGATCCCGCGGTCACGCTCGCGCCGGTCGTACACGATGACATCTCGTATGTCAGGATTGTTGCGCAGGATCGTGGATCCTTCAGGGGTCGTCAGCACATCGACCGGGCCTCGCACGGCAAGCTCGGCGATGAGCGGCGTGGTGAGGACGACGTCGCCCAGAAAGCTCGTCTGCACAACGAGCGACGTCACACGCTAATCCACCTGGAGGACCGCGAGGAACGCCTCCTGCGGGATCTCTACGGATCCAACCTGCTTCATGCGCTTCTTTCCTTCCTTCTGCTTCTCGAGAAGCTTGCGCTTACGGGAAATGTCGCCGCCGTAACATTTCGCCAGAACATCCTTCCTCAGCGGCTTCACTGTTGTACGCGCGATGATCTTCTGGCCAACCGCCGCCTGGATGATCACCTCGAACAACTGCCGCGGGATCAGCTCCTTGAGCTTGTCCGCAATTTTCCGTCCCCACTCGTACGCTTTGTCGCGATGGATGATCACCGAAAAGGCATCGACCGGATCCCCGTTGATCAGCATGTCGAGTTTCACCAGGTCACTGGTGCGGTACTCGAGCATCTCGTAATCGAGCGACGCGTAGCCGCGGCTGATCGTTTTCAGGCGGTCGAAGAAATCGAGAATGATCTCTCCCAGGGGGAATTCCCAGTCGAACTCGACGCGCGCCTGGTCGAGGTAAGTCATGTTCTTGTACACGCCGCGGCGCTCGGTTCCGAGAGTCATGATCGGACCGATGTAATCGGCGGGCGCCATGATGCGAGCCTTCACGTATGGCTCCTCGACATAATCGATGACCGTCGACGGTGGCATCTTCGACGGATTCTCGATCAGCTGCATCTCTCCATCGGTGCGATAGACGCGATACTCGACGCTCGGCACAGTGGTAACGAGATCGAGCTCGTACTCACGCTCGAGCCGTTCCTGCACGATCTCCATGTGAAGCAGACCGAGAAATCCGCAACGGAACCCGAAGCCAAGAGCCGTCGAAGTCTCGGGCTCGTAATGCAGTGAAGCATCGTTGAGCTGCAGCTTCTCGAGAGCATCGCGCAGCGTCTCGTACTGCTGTGTATCCGTCGGATAGATGCCGGCGAAGACAAACGAGCGGACATCGCGATAACCGGGAAGCGCTTCCGCGGCGCGGTTCGTCGCATCGAAAATAGTGTCGCCAGCACGTGTTTCCTTAACCGAGCGCACGTTCGCCACGACGTATCCAACTTCGCCGGGGCCGAGCATCTCAGTCTTTACCTGTCGCAGCTGGTTGTACCCAACTTCCGCGACCTCATAGACCGACTCGCTCGCGCCGAACGTGATCTTCGTCCCGACTCTGATCATACCATCGACGACCCTCACGCTGGGAATCGCGCCGCGGTACCTGTCGTAATACGAATCGTAGATGAGGGCGCGCAATGGTCCGTCAGCATCGCCTTCCGGCGGTGGCACCTTGCGTATGATCTGCTCGAGAAGCTCCGGAATACCGAGGCCTTCCTTCGCGCTTACCAGGAGAATCTCATCGGGGTCGACGCCGAGCAGGTCGTGAACTTCCTGCTTCCGCTTGTCGGGCTCCGCGCCTGGGAGGTCGATCTTGTTGAGCACCGGGATGATCTCCAGCCCCGCGTCGAGTGCGAGGAAGAGATTTGAGAGTGTCTGCGCCTGAATCCCCTGCGATGCGTCCACGACCAGGATCGCGCCCTCGCATGCGGCAAGCGAGCGCGAGACCTCGTAAGTGAAATCAACGTGGCCCGGCGTATCGATCAGGTTGAGCTCGTACATGCTGCCATCCTTCGCAGCGTAGCTCATGCGGACTGCGTTCAGCTTGATCGTGATGCCGCGCTCCCGCTCGAGGTCGAGCGTGTCGAGCACCTGAGCCTTCATCTCGCGCTTCTGAAGCATGCCCGTTGCCTCGATCAACCTGTCCGCGAGCGTGGACTTGCCGTGATCGATGTGCGCGACGATGCAGAAGTTGCGGATGTGGTCGAGATTCAAATCATATTCCGAGGGAGTACAGCCCTCAAATATAAACCTGGCGCTGCCTTTAACTGCGGAACCGACCCCTCCAGCTGCCAGCAACTTGGCCGGCAGCGCCCGGCTCTAGTTCTTTCCCTTTTCCTCCGACGCGGGTTTGTCCACTGATCGCGGTGCCTCCCGCCTTGGCTCGGAGCGTGGCTCGTTTCGAACCTCCACCCTCGCCGGTGCGCTTGGCTGCGAACGCACGACTGGCGCCGATTCCCTGCGCGGCTCCCTGCGCTCCGGCATCCGGCCATAAATCACTGGGGCACTTCGCTGCGGCTCGCTTTGCGGTCTATCGACACGCTCTCGCTCAAGAGGCTGGCGCTGTATGCGCGACTGAGGAACGATCGGCTCGTACCGGGGGACCGATCGCGACTGATCTCGCTGCATCTGCCTGAATCGCTCACTCGCTGCCCGATCCGCATTGTCAGTCGCCGGCAATCTGCCTTCCGCAGGCTCCGCCTCAAGCGGGTTTTTCCCGAGGATCGGGTCCGGCACAACGGGTCGCGGTCGCTTCATCTTCGAGCCGGCAGGCCCGGTGGGCGTTCGGGGCGCCATCGGGTTGCCGACGACGATAGGCCCGTAATAACCACCAGTGTATGAACGGCAGTAGTATGAGTAGCGAATGCCGAACGCCGTCAGGCACGCAAAGTGGTAATCCTCGATCGACGAGTACCCGTAGCGACCGCCATAGTAGGTGCTGCTGTAAACGCTGCTTGATCCACGCGAGTAGACCTCGTACACCTCATAGTCGAGCGAGAAATCCGCTGACGCCGGAAGCACCCTTTCAATGAACCTGTTTACCACTTCGAACGGATTGCCATAACGCCCGAACGTCGCTAGGCGCGCCGTGCTCCACATCCGTCCCTGCGAAAAGCTGCTGAAGTCGAATCGCTGATATGAAGCGATGGCGAAGACGAAGCCCTGTCCACTCGATTCGTGAAGGTTCAGCGACGGATCGCCGTTGAACGGCAAGCGGTCATCAGCGAACTGACCCAGTCTGTACCGCTGCTGCTCTGACGGGCGGGTCGGATACATCACCCTCAGCTCCCCATCGCTCGTCACTCTGACGACCACGACGTACGCGCCGGGCTCGCTCGAGAAGAACGGCCTCATTCGCGCACCGCGATCATACGAAACCTGATCGAGCCAGAGGTCGATCGGCGGAGCGAAGTCCGACTCCAGGCGGTCGGTACGCCCGCGGTCCGGCTGAACCTGCGCTGTGGAGACCGATGACGCCGCTGCGAGCATCAGGGCAGCGAGAGCAAAAAGTCTTGCGAGTGACATGTGGCCTCCTCAGGGAGCCGGGGGATTCGGCTACCCCGCGGCATACAACTACGATAGCTTGCGCACAGTGTCACTGCCAGTGTTGCTCGAGGCAGTCGGTGCGATTCCCGAATTTGCCCGGCTCGTCTCAGCGCTTCCCCCGTACAGCTCCCGGATACACGCCTCCGGTCTCCCAGGTTCCAGCGACGCAGTCGCCGTGGCCGCCCTCACGCGCGCCAGTCAGGGCCGATTTTTCGTGGTCATCGCAGAAAGTGTGTCAGGCGCCGAGCGCTGGCTCGCTGACCTCGAGTCACTAGGCGACGCCGGCTTCGTTGCCTTTTACCCTCCGCGTGAAGGGTTCGGCGAGGTTGAGCCGCACGCGGAAGTCGCAGGCGAACGCGTTGAAACACTCGAGCGCCTTGGACGTGGGGAAGTGCGCGTGTTGCTCACAACGGCTCGCGCACTTCTCGAGAAAACCCAGCTGCCGCGCGCGCTTGCCCATGCAAGACTCGAGATTCGGAAAGGCGATACGCGACGACCGGAGGACCTTGCATCACACCTCGAAGCCGTGGGGTTCGAGAAAGTTCAGATGGTCGACGACGTGGCCCAGTTCAGCATGCGCGGCGGCATCTTCGACATCTACAGCTTCGGAATGGCGGAGCCGGTGAGGCTCGAGTTCTGGGGGGACGAAATATCTGAGCTCCGACATTTCGATCTCATCAGCCAGCGCTCGACAAGAGATGCTGAACTGGCGCTTGTGCTCCCGGTTGATGGCTTGCTCGCCGGCCAGTCAGAGGAGACTGATCGGGTTTCGATCGCCTCACTTTTCGCGCGCGACACTATTGTCGTCGTCCCTGAGGACAGTCGCATCGGGCCCGAGCTGCGGAGAACCTGGGATGAAGCGCAACATCATATAGATCTTGCTCGTCGTCGTGGGGAAGATGCAGCGGGACGAAGCGAGTTGTTCCACACGCCCGAGGAAACGCTGGCGTCGCTCAACTCGTTCGGAATCATCGAGCTCTTCGCAGATGAAGCCATCGATGCACACACCGAGCTCGCGAAGACAGATTCGCCTCCGGTAATCTTCAATTTCCCGATAGCCAGACCGGAGCCGATTCTCCGCGACATGCGCCGCCTTCGCGAAG
Organism: Gemmatimonadaceae bacterium; assembly: GCA_043753365.1. Taxonomy (GTDB): domain Bacteria; phylum Gemmatimonadota; class Gemmatimonadetes; order Gemmatimonadales; family Gemmatimonadaceae; genus UBA4720. The sequence goes on from JAYUWU010000221.1 coordinate 6,274, forward strand.
TCGTGTCGGACGGGGTCCCGAGCATCATCCTTTGCGATAACGCAGGCCAGGCAGAGCGCCTCGAGGAGCTGCTCGGCGAATCGGGAGCCGCAGGCAGGGCCCAGCTCGCGATCGGAGTCCTTCATGGCGGATTCATTATTCCGCCATGGGGCATGCAGTCGGCGGGACTTCGCATCCTCACTGACCACGAGATCTTCCGCCGCGAGCGACGGATTCGCCGCGCGCGAAAGTACACGACCGGCACCTCGATTGAATCGCTCACTGCGCTCACGCCGGGTGATTATGTGGTGCATCTCGAGCACGGCGTCGGCATCTATCGCGGAATCGAAAAAGTTTTTTTCCGCGAGAGCACAGTCGAGGTGGCGGTGATCGAGTACGAAGGCGGGTCCAGGCTCAACGTTCCGCTCTATCGCATCGACCAGATCGAGAGATTCCGGTCAGCCGCTGACATCTCCGCCGAAAATCCGCCGCCGCGCCTGCACACTCTTGGCGGTAAGCGGTGGGCGCAGCAAAGAGATCGCACTCTCGCCGCGATTCAGGAGATGACCGTCGAGCTTCTTGATCTCTACGCTCGCAGGAAGGTTGCGAGCCGTGCTCCGCACGTACCCGACACAGCCTGGCAGAGACAGCTCGAGTCTTCCTTTTTGTTCGAGGATACGCCCGACCAGCGCACTGCGACGAGCGACGTGAAGGGCGATATGGAGAAGGCGCGCCCGATGGATCGCCTCCTGGTTGGAGACGTCGGGTATGGCAAGACAGAAATCGCGGTGCGCGCAGCTTTCAAGGCGGTCCAGTCGGGCAGGCAGGTGGCGGTGCTGGTGCCGACCACCATTCTCGCGGAACAGCACGCGCGCACCTTCGGAGATCGCCTCGCCGATTTTCCGATTCAGGTAAGGACGCTCAGCCGTTTCGCGACGGCGAAGCAGCAGGCTGAGGCGATTACAGACCTTGCGAACGGAAAGATCGACATCGTAATCGGCACCCATCGGCTGCTGAGTCCGGACGTCAAATTCAAGAACCTCGGCATCATCATCGTCGATGAAGAGCATCGCTTCGGCGTGAAGCACAAGGAGCGCCTCAAGCAGCTGAAGCTTGACACTGACGTTCTTACGCTTACGGCGACGCCGATTCCGAGAACGCTGCACCTGTCGCTGGCCGGGCTTCGCGACATGACGCTGATGCAGACCCCGCCGCGCGATCGCTCACCGGTGCTCACGTTCGTCGAGCCATGGGACGACGGGCTCATCGAGGAGGGCATCACACGCGAGCTCGACCGTGGTGGCCAGGTTTTTTTCGTGCACAACCGAATCGACACGATCGATACGATCGCGCAGAAGCTGCAGCACCTCGTGCCCCGCGCTCGCGTCGGTGTAGGACACGGCCAGATGCGCGAGCGTGACCTCGAGGAAGTGATGCGGCGTTTTGTTGACGGCGAGACAGACGTACTTGTTTCGACGATGATCGTCGAATCAGGCCTCGACGTTCCCAATGCGAACACGATGTTCGTGAACCGCTCAGATCATTTCGGCCTCGCGCAGCTATACCAGCTGCGCGGACGCGTCGGGCGTTCGCACCGCCGCGCGAACTGCTACCTGCTAGTCCCCGACGGCGACATCGACGAAGATGCGAATCGCAGGCTCAGGATTCTCGAGCATCACACCGAGCTTGGCGCCGGCTACAGGATCGCGCTCAAGGACCTCGAGATGCGCGGCGCCGGCAATCTGCTTGGTGCGGAGCAATCCGGGTTCGTGACCGCAGTGGGGTTCGACATGTACCTTCGCATGCTCGACGAGACCGTGAAGCGCCTTATGCGGGGCGACACTGCACCCAGGATTCACCCGTCTGATATCACTATCGATCTGCCGTCGTACCTCCCCGACGATTACGTCACGAGCCAGGATGCGAAGCTCGACATTTACCGGCGCCTGACGCACATGCTCGAACCCGCAGAAATCGAGGGATTGCGGGCTGAGGTGAGGGACCGTTTCGGACCGGTTCCTGACCCGGCGGCAACCTTCTTCGACGTTGCGATGCTCAGAATACTGGGCGGCTCGGCCCAGATTGAATCGATGCTGCTGCGCGGAAACGAAGCGCGCATTAGCTTTCAGGAGCATGCGGTACCCAGTATGAAGGGCATTTCGGCGGCCTTTCATGATGTACAGTTTCAGGCGGAGGTGCGAAGAGCACATCCGCTTTCGTTAAAGCTGACCCGGTTAGGCGGCGCCGAGCTGCTCGGCGGCCTGGTTCGCGCGCTGGCGACACTGCGCAGCCAGAGCACTCGCAATCACTGACACACTCAAAATGAAAAGAATCGTAACAGCCGCCCTTGGCGCGGCACTCGTATTGACAGGCTGCGACTCCCTCAAGGACGCGATGTCCGCGCACACCAACACGGTTGCGAAGGCGTCCGACCAGGAGCTCACTATCACCCGCCTCGCGAACCTGCTTGGCTCGTCGCAGGCCCCGCTTCGTGAAGACGTTGCGCAGGCAGTCGTCGATGCGTGGGTCAACTACCACCTCGCCGGACAGGCCGCAGCGAACAACGATTCGCTGAAGGATATGAAGACGATCGACGAGGCGATGTGGGCGATGACCGCCAACATCAAGGCTCGCAAGTGGTACGACCGGATTTCCAAGACCTGGAAGGCGCCGGATTCTACGCAGGCAGAGGCTGCTTACAACAACGGTACGATGCTGGCGGCAAGTCACATTCTTCTCTCGACGCCTGACACCACGCCTGCGGCAAGGGCCGCCGTCAAACAGAAGGCGGACGCGATTCGCCTCCAGGTGAACACTTCGAACTTCGCCGAGCTGGCGCGTCGCAACAGTCAGGACCCTGGCTCAGCACCGGGCGGCGGCTCTCTTGGCGTCTTTCCGCGCGGAGCGATGGTCGCGGAGTTCGACGCTGCCGCGGCGGCACTGAAGCCGGGTGACATCTCACCCGTCATTCAGACGCAGTTCGGGTATCACATCATCCGTCGTCCTACCTTCGCTGAAGTGAAGCCTCAGTTCGTACAGGCGATGCAGGCGGGCGGAGTACAGGCCGCCGAGAATACCTACCTCGAGTCACTCGAGAAGTCCTCCAAGGTCGAGGTGAAGCCGGGCATCGCTGCACCGATTCGCGCAGTAGTCGCGAACCCGTCGGGCCATCTGGAAGACAAGACTGTGCTCGCGACGTCGACTCTCGGCAAGTTCACAGCTGCCGATCTCGCGCGCTGGATGGAGACCTTCCCGCCGCAGGCCCAGATCGCCGAGCGCGTGAAGACCGCGCCTGATTCGATGCTGCCGACATTCGTAAAGAATTTCGTGCGCAACGAGCTGGTTCTGCATTCTGCTGACAGCGCCAAGATCGGCCCGGATTCGGCGGAAATGGCGGAGGTGCGCAAGACGTTCCGCGCGGCGCTGGCGAATGCGTGGACGTCACTCAACGTTGAGCCGTCAAAGCTCGACTCCGTTGGAAAGTCGAAGGGAGAGCGCATGAAGGTCGCGGCACAGCGCATCGAGGAGTACATCGGAAAACTCCTTGCGCAGCAGGCGCCGTATGTCGACGTGTCGCAGCCGGTCCAGAACGTTCTGCGCGAGAAGTACGACTATACGATCAATTCGGAGACCATTTCGCAGGTGCTTCTCGAGGCCGCGAAGGTCAGGCTCGCAAGTGATTCCACTGCGGCCGCCGCGCAACCCGGATCGGTAGTGCCGGTGCCTAATCAGGACACGACGAAGAAGTAGGAATCACAGCGCCGGATCGGGGGTAAAAGGAAGGATGCGACACAGAATTCTGGTTTTATCGATTCTGGCTCTGCCCGTCTCACTGACGGCGCAGACGCCAGCCCCCGCTCCTGCACGCGTCGCGGCAGCTTCATTGCCGGCGACGATTCCGGTGGATCGCGTGGTTGCCGTAGTCGGCAACCAGGTGATTCTCTGGAGCGACGTGATGAACTCCATCAACCAGCAGCGCGCTGCCGGACTTCAGCTTCCCCCGGATTCCGCTGGTCAGGCCGCTCTTGCGAGCGAGGCCCTGAATGCGCTGGTGGACGAAGAGATTCTCGTCCAGAAAGCGCAGCTGCTCAAGATCGAGGTGACGCCCGATGAAGTGAATCGCAGCGTCGACGATCAGGTGAAACGCGTAAGAGGACAGTTCGAGACCGATGATGCATATCGCGCGGAGCTGAGGAGTGCAGGCTTCGGCACGCCGGAGGAATATCGTCGCACTCTGTACGAGCAGTTCTATCGGCGCGCGCTGCAGCAGCGTGTGTTCGAAGACCTGCGGAAGACCGCCGTCGGCCGTAACGTCAGCGATGCGGAAATTCAGGAAGCGTTCGACAAGAACCGCGCCCAGCTTCAGCAGGCGCCCGCTACTGTCACGTTTCGACAGGTCGTTGTCGCACCGAAGCCATCACCTGAAGCAAAGGCGCGCGCGCGTGCGAAAATCGATTCCCTCGCCGTCGAGCTGAATGCAGGCGGCGATTTCGAGCTGATCGCCAAACGCGAATCGATGGATCCGACTTCGAAGCCGCAGGGCGGCGACCTTGGCTGGAACCGGCGCGGCGCGATGGTGCCCGAGTTCGAGAGAATGATGTTCGCTCTCCGGCCCGGGCAGACGAGCCCCGTCATCGAAACCGCATTCGGGTTTCACATCATTCGCGTGGACCGTGTTCAGGCAGCCGAGGTGAAGGCGCGGCACATCCTCATCAGCCCACAGATCGATTCCGCGGATGTCGCGCGCGCGCGTGAGGAGGGGCTTCTCGTCGCAACTCAGCTTCGCGCTGGAGCGGCGTTCGACAGCATCGTGACGAAGCATCACGATCCGGCGGAGGAGAAGGGAATACTTCAGCCGTTCGCGCGGGATTCACTGCCGGCGTCATACTCGACGGCGATTGCCGGGAAGGCTGCTGGTGAGGTCACTGATCCGTTCCAGCTGGCAGGCCCTCGTGGTCCGGCGAAATTCGCAGTAGTCCAGCTGGTGACCGTCAATGAAGCCGGTGCGTTCGACGAAGCGGAAGTGAAAGAGCGAATCAGGCAACAGCTCGTTGCTGAGCGTGCGACGCGGGCGCTTCTCGATGACCTGCGACGACAGACTTTCGTCTCGCTGCGATTGTAGCTGCATGAGCGCGCGCATTGCCGTCACCGTGGGAGATCCCCGCGGTATCGGGCCCGAGATAGTCAACAAGGCGCTCGCTGACTCACGAGTCGGCGAGCGTTCTGATTTGGTGATCGTTGGTCCCGCCGGGTGCGGAATTGAAGTCGATGATCCGACTGGTGAGTGGATCGAGGCGGGCGGAGCTGCACTCGCTGGGAAGCTGAGCGGCATGGCGATCGACCGGGCGGTCGAGCTCGCGCGAAGCGGCGAAGTTCACGGAATAGTCACCGCTCCGATCGACAAGGCCGCGCTTCTCGCAGGTGGGTACGACTATCCCGGGCACACCGAGATGCTCGCCGAGCTTACGGAGTCAGAAGTGGCCATGATGCTTGCCGCTGTCGGGCCGAGTGGTGGTGAGGGCTCGAATCCGCTCCGCGTCGTACTTGCCACGACGCACATCCCGCTGCGTGAAGTCGCCGATCATTTGACTCCGGAGTCCATCATCCGCATCGCGCGGATTACCCGCGAGTATCTGACGCGGTGGTTTGGTATCAGCGACCCGCGGATGGCGCTATGCGCGCTGAATCCGCATGCTGGCGATGGCGGCCGGTTCGGAGACGAAGACGATCGCATCCTAGCACCGGCGGCCACGGCGGCCGGAATCGCAGGGCCATTTCCGGCTGACACAGTTTTCGTCAGGGCAATTCGCGGAGAGTTCGACGCCGTGATCGCGCCTTATCACGATGTTGGAATGACCGCGATCAAGGTTGCGTCGTTTGGCAGCGCGGTGAACGTGACCCTTGGCCTGCCTTTCCCGCGCACTTCACCTGACCACGGTACCGCGCTCGATATCGCCGGTCGCGGAATCGCCGACCCGTCGAGCTTTATAGAGGCGCTGCTTCTGTGCCGGCAGATTCTTCTTCGCGATCCGCAGAACGCCGGTCGCCAACGGAATGAAGATCCACTGCCAGCGAGTCGATCCTTCGTCCGTCCATAGACTTCACTGAAAAAATCGCCCCGCCAGCGATGACGCGATCTCCCGCCTGAGGGACTCGGCCAAGAATGCCAAAAACAAATCCGCCGATCGTCGTTGCGTCTTCGTCGGGGACACTGAGCCCGAAGTGATCGTTCAACTCGCCGATATTGGTGGAGCCCGGTACGACGGTCTCCCCGGAGCGAGTTAGCACCGGCTCGTCGATATCCTCGGGTGTGTCGTATTCGTCCATGATCTCCCCGACAATTTCCTCGAGCAGATCCTCCATCGTAATGACACCCGCGGTTCCGCCGTATTCGTCGAGCACGATCGCCATGTGCTCCTTGAGCCGCTTGAAATCGGCGAGCACATCCTCGACTTCCCTCGAGCCAGGGATCACGTGAACCGGCCGGAGCAGTCCGCGTACGCTGAAGTCGGCCACTGAAGCATCGCGCGCCGCCGAGCCCGCGATCGAGCTCGCACGCGACGCGGCAGGGAGCAGGATCTTCAGCATGTCCTTGGTCAGCACGAGGCCGATGATGTCGTCGATCGTGTCCTCGTATACCGGATAACGCGAGAATCCACTTTCATCGACTATCCGCAGCACATCCTCGAGCGGAGCGTTTGCATCAAACGCGATGATGTCGGTGCGAGGTGTCATCACCTCCCGCGCATTCTTTTCCGAGAACTCGAACACGGCATCGATCAGATCTGCGTCGGCCGGCTGAAGCGCACCGCCCTCCTGCGACTGCTCGACGAGAAGCCTCAGCTCCTCAGCCGAATGCACGGACTCGGTGATGCCGGCGCCGGGCTGGCCGGTGACGGAGAGGATCCCGCTGGCCGTGCGGTGAATGAGCCAGAGAAACGGGCTCATCAGCCATGCGAACAACATCAGCGGCGGAGCGAGCAGGCGTGCGTATCGTTCAGGAGACCGAAGAGTCAGCGCCTTGGGTGTCAATTCGCCGAAAACGACGTGAACGTAGGCGATCACCAGGTAAGCGATGAGCGCTGCAAGGAACAGCTGCACCGGCAGCGTAATCACCGGCGAAACGTCATCGAGCAGCCCGCCGAACACGGCGACCATCGTATCCTGCGCCAGCCAGCCGAGTCCGAGGCTCGAGAACGTGACTCCAAGCTGGCTGGCTGAAAGTGCCCGGGTGATATTTGAAATGGCCCTGATGGCGACGCGAGCAAGCTTGTCGCCGCTGCGAACCATTGCCTCGAGACGCGTGCGTCGCGACCTCACAAGGGCGAATTCGGCCGCCACGAAGAATCCGTTAAGGAGCACGAGCGCCACAATGGCCAGCAATCTGGTTGTCACCACAGGAAAATATCACATTCGCGCCTGCATATGGCGCGAAGGGGTATCGGAAACAGACGGTGCATAACCACTCCCACGCTGGCCACTCGCACGCGGGGCACTCCGGCGGCGATCCGCACGGGGAGTCGCCTGTCCGGAGCCTCCGGATCGCGCTTGCGCTCACGGGGACGCTGCTCGTCGCGGAAGTGGTCGGCGGCTTCATGTCGAACTCGATCGCCCTGCTCGCGGATGCGGGCCACATGCTCACTGACGTGGCCGCGCTGTCCCTCTCGCTTTTTGTTGCCTGGTTTACCCGGCAGCCCTCGACTCCCCAGAAGAGTTACGGATACCTGAGATGGGAGATCCTCGCTGCTTTCCTCAACGGCGGGGCGCTGATCCTGATATCTGTTGCGATCATCGTCGAGTCGGTAATGCGGCTGGGCTCCCCACAGCCGATCGAAGGCGAGCTGATGCTGTTGATTGCGATATGCGGACTGACTGTGAACATCATCGCCGCCGCAGTGCTCCACTCCACGTCGCAGTCGAACATGAACGTTCGCGGCGCGTACCTGCACGTGCTAGGCGATCTGCTGGGTTCTGTTGGAGTCGTCGGCGCGGCGCTGGTTATTCATTTCACCGGGTGGCTCGCTGCTGACCCGATCGCATCACTTGCCACCACGGCGCTGATTCTGCGCGGAGCATGGAAGCTCGTTCGGGAATCTGTCGACATTCTCCTCGAATCAGCCCCGCCGCACATAGATCTCGTGGCCGTGCGAAAGCAGATGGAGGAGATCCCCGGGATCGAGTCAGTCCACGACCTCCATGTGTGGTCGGTGACGCCAAAGGTTGTTGCGATGAGCGCGCACGCGATAGTGAGGAACCCCGCGGCACAGCAGCACGTGCTCGAGCACGTACACGATGCGATGGCTCTGTTCGGTATTGGGCACGTGACTGTGCAACTGGAGTCCGGCGACATGGCCTCGCGCGAGGGGCAACGCCACATGTAGGGAGGCGCGGAAAATGTGATTTATGCGCATCGCGGTCGTCTATAAAGCGACATGCCCAGAATCGATCCGCTTCTCTCAGCAATGCTCTCCAACCGCGGTGAGGCAGTAAGCCTCGGCGACGGTGAAATCGCGCAAGTCATCAAGGGCGGTGCGCAGCACCCCTTGACGCGCCAGGCTCTCGCCGAGGGTCAGCTGCTCACTCTCCTAAGGGAAATGGCAGCGCCGGACATTGGAGCGAAGCTCGGTGGCCAGGAGCCAGTCGAGTTCGTGTACGTCAACAGCGAAGGGCATTTTATCGCAAAGGTGAGACGCGAGAACGGCTCCCTTAAGGCGATCGTCAGCGCGTGGAAGGCGCCTGAGCCTGCGGCGAGAGTGGAGGTAGCGGCGGCACTTGCGACTTCTGCCGCAGCACCTGTTCCACCGCCCCACTCGTTCGTTTCACCAGTCCCGTCGAACGGACACCAGCAAAACGGGCATTCGTCGAACGGGCAGACTTCGAATGGAGCAGCCGTGCGCGTGGAGAGCCACGTTGCGGCAGTGGAGCCGCCGCGGGTCGGCCGCACAATCGACGGGTCGGCTCGCGAGGACATCGAGGTTCTGCTGACGCGACTCGTCAAGGAGAGCGGTTCGGATCTTCACCTGAGAGTTGGTGAGCCGCCGATACTTCGCGTGCATGGAGAGCTCAAGCGTCTCGAAGGCCGCTCGGTCCTCGGAGCGCAGCTTGTCGAGTCGATGGTCGTGTCAATCATGCCCGAACGGAATTTCGACGAGTACATGAAGACGAATGACACGGATTTCGCGCACCAGATCGAGGGAGTCGCGCGTTTCAGAGCGAACGCGTTCAGGGATCATCACGGCGCGGGCGCTGTTTTTCGCGTTATCCCCGATAAAGTCGCGACGGTCGAAGACCTGGGCATCACGCCGGAGGTGCAGAATCTCTGTCAGCTCACGAAGGGGCTGGTCCTGGTAACTGGCCCGACGGGATCGGGAAAGTCGACGACACTTGGGGCGCTCGTCGACCTCGTAAACCGAACTCGCGACGATCACGTGATAACGATCGAAGATCCGATCGAGTTCGTTCACAGGAACAAGCGGTGCGTGATTACGCAGCGTCAGGTTGGTTTGCACACGGGGTCATTCAAGGGTGCACTTCGCGCGGCCTTGCGTGAGGATCCCGACGTTGTGCTGATCGGCGAACTGCGTGACCTGGAGACAATCTCGATCGCACTCGAGACGGCGGAAACCGGTCACCTCGTGTTCGGAACCCTGCATACGACGACAGCAATCGGAACTGTGGATCGCGTGATCGACCAGTTTCCGGCGGATCGCCAGGCGCAGATCCGCGTCATGCTTGCTGATTCGCTCAAGGGAGTCATTTCGCAGACGCTCTGCAAGAAGATTGGCGGCGGACGGGTTGCAGCGCGCGAGATTCTCCTTTCGATGCCGTCGGTTGCAAACCTCATCCGCGAGGCCAAGGCGTTCCAGATTGCATCGGTAATGCAGACGTCGCGCAAGCTGGGAATGATCCAGCTTGGGGACGTCCTGATCGACCTGGTCGACCAGGGGATTGTGGAGGCGCAGGAGGCATACATGAAGGCGACGGACAAGTCCGCCTTCGTGGCGATGCTCAAGACCCGCGGGCACGACATCGGCTTTCTCACCAGTTAGCTGCGGATTGCGGGGTTCGGACTGAGCTGATTGCGGTCTGCGGACCTATTTCGGATAACGGGGACCTCTCAGCTTTTCTGTGTGTGAGGTCGTTGAATAGGCTCATACCTCGTCAGGTCTGAAGCGATCAACCGAAGAGGATTACGGGCCTGCGGACTCACCGCGCATGTCAAACCATGGGGTCAGTCCGCCTTCCGCAGTCGCAGTACGTCCGCAGACCGCAATCAGCGCAATCCGCTCTCCGCAGTCCGCAACCGCCCCCAGTGCAAAACGTCCGCCTTTCCCGATAACTTTAAAGGCTATGGAAAACCAGCTGGACATCCGGAATATCGCCATCATCGCACACGTCGATCATGGCAAGACCACCCTCGTAGACAAGATGCTCCGGCAGGCCGGAGCATTTCGCGATAATCAGGTCGTGATGGACCGCGTCATGGACTCGAATCCACTCGAGCGCGAGCGCGGAATCACCATCCTTGCCAAGAACACCTCGGTCAGGTGGCACGGCACGAAGATCAACATCATCGACACCCCGGGACACTCGGATTTCGGTGGCGAGGTCGAGCGCACCCTGCGGATGGTGAATGGGGTACTGCTGGTCGTCGACGCGTTCGACGGGCCGATGCCGCAGACCCGGTTCGTGCTGCGAAAGGCACTGGCGCTTGGTCGTACGCCGATCGTCGTCATCAACAAGATCGACAGGCCGGGCGCCGACCCGATGCGTGTTCACGACGAAGTGCTCGATCTCTTTATCGAGCTCGAAGCCGATGAGGCGCAGCTCGATGCGCCGGTTGTTTACGCGTCGGCGCGCGAGGGCATCGCAACGATGGACATGGAGGTGGCGCCAAAAGACCTGTCGCCGCTGTTCCAGGCAATCGTCGATCATGTTCCGCCGCCGCCGACCGATGCATCGGGAGCGTTCCAGATGCTCATCTCCACAATCGATTATTCGCCCTACCTCGGCAGGCTTGGTATCGGGAGAATCGAACGTGGCAGCGTCACCGTCGGTCAGTCAGTCGCGCTTCTTCCGCTCGACGTGAACATGAAAGTCGAGCAGGCACGTGTGACACGCCTGTTCGGGTACGAAGGCCTCGAGCGCATAGAGCTGCAGGAGGCGAGTGCCGGTGAGATCGTGGCGCTCGCAGGTCTCGAGACAGTGGAGATCGGCCTGACAGTCGCCGACATGGAATTCCCTGAGCGGCTCGAGGGAATATCTGTCGAAGAGCCGACGATCTCGGTGGACTTCCTCGTCAACAACTCGCCGTTTGCCGGAAAGGAAGGGAAGTTCGTCACGTCGCGGCAGCTGAGGGAGCGCCTCTACAAGGAGCTCGAGCGAAACGTCGCGCTTCGCGTGGAAGACACTGACGCAACCGATACGTGGACTGTCTCGGGTCGTGGCGAGCTGCATCTCACGATCCTGATGGAGACGATGCGCCGCGAGGGCTTCGAATTCCAGGTGTCACGGCCGCGCGTCATCACGCGGACGGGACCGAACGGCGAGCGTACCGAGCCGTACGAAGAGCTGGCGATCGACGTTCCTGAAGAATTCCTCGGCGCGGTGATAGAAAAACTCGGCCCGCGCAGGGCCGAAATGATCGAGATGAAGAATCCCGGACAGGGAATGGTACGTCTTCTTTACAGGATTCCGGCTCGCGGATTGTTCGGGTACCGTTCAGAGTTCATGACTGACACCCGCGGTACCGGAATCATGCATCACCGTTTCCTCGATTACGGCGGCTGGGCGGGGCCGCTCGCGGGGCGGACGCGCGGAACACTGGTGTCGATGGAGCCGGGTGTGATTGTTGCATTCGCTCTCGCGAATCTTGCGGAACGTGCAACATTATTCGTTGCGCCGGGTGACAAGGTTTATGAAGGGATGCTGGTTGGCGAGAATTCACGGCCCGGCGACATGGACGTGAATCCTACGAAGGAGAAGAAGCTGACCAACATGCGGAGCAAGTCGAGCGACGAAAACATCCAGCTCGAGCCTCCGCGGGATTTGACTCTTGAAGGCGCGCTTGAGTATATCGAAGAGGACGAACTGATCGAAGTGACGCCGCAGGCAATCCGCTTGCGCAAACGCTTCCTCGGTGCGAATGATCGGAAGAAGCTGTCACGCGAAGCAAAACGCGAGCGGGCGCTTCTCTAACCCGGAGGATAGTGATTGTATGTTGGACAAGTTCGAGTCGCCTGATGTCGAGCTCACGCAGGAAGGCGACGCGATGACGAGGTACGCGGTAGACGTTGGCTACAAGGCGGCTGGTCCGACCGACAGTGACGATCCCGAGGACGAGATTCTCGAAGACGACCTGGATGACGAAGACGATGATGACGACCTCTTCGACGACGATGAAGATCTCGACGACGATGACGATCTTGATGATGAGGACGATGACGACGACGACGACGAGGATGATGATGACCTCGACGACGATCTCGACGATGACCTGATCGACCTGGACGACGAGTTCGACACCGAGGAAGAGGACAAGCACAAGCAGCCGGGGCATCTGCGCCGCGAGGACTAGAGGACGCAGAGCGGGCTTCGCCCGTAGTAGAGGAAACACGCAGAGGCGAGGAGATTAAAAACTACAACACCAACGCCGCCCGGGTTAAGCCGGGCGGCGTTCTTATTTAGCGTATCGTCTGCTGCGGCGGGGGCGGGCAGTCCTTAGATTCCCCGCCTATGAGATCTTCACTTCTAGCGGCATTTCTCGTCGCGCTTGCCCTGCCGGTGTCAGAGGCAGCGGGCCAGCGCGATGATCAGTTTGCCTGGGGGCTCGGAGCTGGTGCAACGATTCCTTCCGGGCTGGCCAAGGACAATCACGACGTTGGGGCGCATTCGACGCTGATGTTCGGGATCGGGGCGGTCGATTCGCCGTTCGGCATCCGATTCGACGCGCTGTATTCGTCGCTGCCTGACGCCGACGCTAACGGCTTGGCGCTGGACCAGGGAAAGGCGACACTCTTCACGTTCATGCCACATGCCGTGTTCAATCTTTACGGCAGCAATCGGCACCTGTATGCGGTCGCCGGTGGCGGTGGGTTCTGGTACAATCCGGGTGGTCAGGGAACGTCGGCCGTGAACGATTTCGGTGTCGCGGCGGGGCTGGGGATGTGGGTTCCGGGATTTAATGGGTTCGTCGAGGTGAAGTGGATGAATCTGTTCAACGCTTTGCCGGACCCTGCGAGTGGCATAAAGGGGAAGAAATCCGCGAGACTGTTCCCGGTAACACTTGGAATCATGTTCTAGGCCGGATAACTTTAGAGACTGTGTCGCGCGGCTAGTGCGCCGGCAAAGGGCCATTAGCTCAGGTGGTTAGAGCGCACGCCTGATAAGCGTGAGGTCCGAGGTTCAACTCCTCGATGGCCCATCACTGCGAGAAAAACGAAGGCCGGCATCGCCATCCGGCACCGGCCTTCGTTCCTGCGGTAGCTCCAATCACTGGCGTTCAGCGCATTGTGACGGAGCCTAAAACCGCACAGCAGACCTGATCGCCCGCTACTTGGATCGGTCGACCCTGTACGTGTACAGCTCATCGCGGTGCCCGAGATAAGCTTTCCTGAAAGCCTCTCCCGCTGCGTCCCACTTGGCGCGTTGCGGCGTGCCGGACTTCGGCTGCCGCGCCGTAAACCAATCGTCACAGGCTTTGCAGTCGGCGTCGACCGCGATCCAAGACGGATACTCTACGATCATGACGACGTCGCGGGAATTACTGCCCCAGTTGTGGGTTGCGATTTTCATTGAGCTGATGTTCTGGTTCATCCGCGCTTGCGGGACCATGACACTGTCCAGCCACATTCCTACCATTCTGCGCTCAAGAGTATCGTCGGGGAACGCGAAGCGGGTCACCGAGACATAGCGGATCTCGGGAGCTGGCGCGCCGGGCGTCTGGGCAGCAGCGATTGCCGGCAGGAGAAAAGCCAAGGCCAGTACGTGCATGAGGAGGCGTTGTGAGGCTTTCAAGCAGGACTCCGCGTAAGAGGAACATGCAAATCGAAGTTCGCAAATATGGAAGCCTCTCGTGGCACTAGCAACCGGGACTGGTCGTGTGTGCTGAAGCCGAGGGAGGAGGCCCGGCCAGCGGCGGGTTCGCGGCCTGATAAGCGTGAGGTCCGAGGTTCAACTCCTCGATGGCCCATTTTCTGAACTTGTATCCCGTCTGCACTTACGTGTTGGCGGGATTTGCGTTTGTCGTAGCGGTGTCGATTCGAGTTGTCCGGTTCCATTTGAATCAGCTTGCCACGCGTAGCTCTTTCCGTCCCGCAGGTGGAGTTCGCTCACCGCTGGATTGAGGTGGTCGCTGTCATCCCCTGACGGATGGTTGCGGCCACTCGCGGACAACAGCAATTCCCAGAGCGTCGCACGCTTTGAGCAGATTGCCGCTCGCACTCTTTTCGAGAGCCAGAGCCGCGAAATTCAGGCTTCCTTTTCCCGGACGATAAGAAAGAAACAGAGGCTCGAGGCCGCCCGCTTCGGTTAGGAGAAAACGCAGTAAGCTGAGATTTTCTTCGCGATGCACGTCATCGACGATTAGAAGCCTGGCCGTGCGGACCCTACCGGCGAGCCATCTGCGGGCAACCTCTCCGTCGCGTGTACCGCGGCCGAGGTTCTCTTGTGATCCAACGGGCCCATCGACGAAGAGGCAGTCGCAGCGAAACCGAATCAGGGCGTCGAGTTGCTCCGTGTCGTACCATCCCTGAGGTCCGAGCGGCACGTGATGGACGACCTCCGGCGTGACGAGCCCGGCGGAGAGTCCCCGCTTGACGCGCCGAGCCCAGCCGGCCGATTGCTCGATCGAGATGAACGGAATCTTCTCCTTCATCGCATAGTCAGCCAGGTACTGCGTGCTTCGACCAGAGCCGAGCTCCACAATCGATCGGGGCCGGACCAGCCAGAGCGCAGACGCAAGTAAGGTCCAGAACTCGAAGCTTTTCGTACCCCAGGTCTGAACGCCTAAATCCTGGAGGCCGCGCATCGACAGCCGGCCAAAATTCTGCAGGATCGAGCTTCGAAGTATCCACCGCTGGAGCTTCGCCGCCTCGAACAGATCGAGCAGGCTCAGCGGGCGCCTTTCACGCACAGAAATCCGACGAAGTTATACCACTGGAAGAAGGGCTCGACGACTTCAAACCCGTTGCGCTGGAACTGCTCGACATTTTCATCCATGCGATAGGGAATCAGCACGTTTTCCAGGGCTTCACGTTTTCGCGAGATTTCCACTTTCGAATAGTGGTGCCGGCTCTTGAAGTCTAAGTAGAAGTCGATGAAGCGCCGGTTGATGGATGAATCTCCCGATAGGACTTTCTCGGTGACAATGAGCACTCCGCGGGGAAGTAGCGAGTCGTAAATCCATCGCACCAGCCGATCTCTTTTCAAAGGGCGGACGAACTGGAGCGTCCAGCAGAGGGTGACGACGCTTGCGTTTACGAGCGCGATTTCGGCCGGATCGCCATTCAGATCGGCGTTCCTGAGCTCGATTCGATCGGAAAGATTTCGCTCCGAAACAATACGCGTAGCCTTTTCGAGCATCGGCTTCGAATTGTCATATCCGATCAAGCGCGCCGAGGGTTCGAGCGCCTCCGCAATGTGTATTAGGGTTGTCGCGGTCGAGCAACCGAGATCGAACACTTGCGTTCCAGGCAGCCAGAAAGCGCGGGCCATCTCGACGATCATGCGCTGCTGCTCGACGTAGAACGGCACGCTCCTCAGCAACATGTCGTCAAATACCTCGGCGACCGATGCGTCGAACGCGAATTCGCCGACAGGTGCTCCTGGCTTGTGAAAGATGTCGTCAGTGCTCATTCGATCCTGCCAACAAGTCGCCGGACAGCCGGTACCGACTGCCGTCCAAGGGAGGAGATTCGGTCGTCGCCAGAAGAGTATGCGACTGCGTGCAGGCCTTGGCAACC
>JAYUWU010000222.1:0-7751 GCA_043753365.1 Gemmatimonadaceae bacterium
AATGACGGCCCGATTCGCGAATCACTTCCGATGCCGCGGCGGACCATGTCCACGTTCGCCCCGACGCGCTCGCAAAGGTTGGCGACCTCATTCATGAACGAGATACGCGTTGCGAGCATGCCGTTCGCCGCATACTTGGTCATCTCGGCGGACGCGATGTCCATGAAGATGACGGGATTGCCAGTGCGGACGAACGGCGCATAGATCTCGCTCATCGCATTGCGGGCGAACGCGCTCTCGACACCCAGTACAACCCTGTCGGGCTTCATGAAGTCATCGACGGCAGCGCCTTCCTTGAGGAACTCAGGATTGCTGCACATGTGAAACGGAAAGCGCGCGTCCTTTGCGATCTCGGCGGCAACCTTTCCCGCTGTCCCAACCGGCACCGTCGACTTCGTCACGACGACCATCTCGCGGCTCATGTGCCTGCCGACCTCACGGGCGACAGCGAGAACGTGCTGCAGGTCTGCCGAGCCGTCTTCGTCTGGAGGCGTGCCGACCGCAATGAACAGGACGTCAGCCGACGTTATCGCTGCGGCGATGTCAGTGGTGAAGGTGAGGCGGCCGTCCTGCTGGTTGCGCTCGACGAGATCTTCGAGGCCGGGCTCATAGATCGGGAGAATGTTCTTCTTGAGTCCATCGATCTTCGACTTTACGACGTCGGCGCAGATGACATCGCTTCCCGTTTCGGCGAGGCAAGCTCCAACGACGAGCCCGACGTAACCCGTTCCTATTACTGAGATATTCATGAATTGCTTGTGATTTCAGGCGATAGCGAGGCCGCCGCGCGAAGCGTCGGCGGAAGCCGGCTTGGCGTTGCGCACCAGACCGGCGGTGGCGTTCCGTGTATCGACGAGAAGGGCGGCGAGGTTCACAATCCGCTGATAGTCGACCGACGAGTGGTCCGTCACGATGACGACAGCGTCGGCAGCGGCGAGCTCCTCGTCAGTCAGGGCCACGCTCGCGCGCTCGTGTCCGTCTTCGCGGAACGTCGCTACGTGAGGATCGTGATACGCGACTACCGCGCCCTGCTCTTCCAGCATTCGGATGACGTCGAGTGCAGGACTCTCCCGCATGTCGTCGATGTCCTTTTTGTACGCGACGCCCAGGACGAGGACTCGGCTGCCATTCACCGGCTTGCGCGAGGTGTTGAGAACGTGCGAAACGCGATCGACGACGAGCGCCGGCATCTCGCTATTGATCTCGCTGGCGAGGTCGATGAAACGTGTCTTGTAGTTCAGCGTCCGCATCTTCCACGCGAGATAGTGAGGATCGAGTGGAATGCAGTGGCCGCCAATTCCCGGCCCCGGGGTGAACTTCATGAACCCGAACGGCTTGGTAGCCGCCGCGTCGATTACTTCCCACACGTTGACCCCAAGCTTGTCGCAGACGATCTGCATCTCGTTGACGAGGCCGATGTTGACCGACCTGAACGTATTCTCGAGAAGCTTCACGAGCTCCGCAGTTTCGGTGCTCGACACCGGCACAATGCGCTCGAGGCACGACTGGTAGAGCGCACTCGCCACTTCAGTGCACGCAGGCGTGATTCCGCCGACGACCTTGGGAGTGTTTTTCGTGTTCCAGACAGGGTTGCCTGGATCGACCCGCTCGGGACTGAACGCAAGGAAGACATCTTCACCAACAATGAGTCCCTCGGCCTCGAGCTTGGGTTGCATCAGCTCGCGGGTCGTGCCGGGATATGTGGTGCTCTCCAGTACGATCAGCAGACCGGGATGCGCGTTCCGTGCGATCGCGTCAGCCGCCGCGATTATGTACGTCATGTCGGGATCGCGTGTTTTCGCGAGAGGCGTCGGCACGGCGATGGAGATCGCATCCATCTCGCGCAGCCTGGACTCGTCAGACGTAGCCTCGAACTTCCCGGATTCAACCAGCTGCTTGAGATCCTCGCTTCCGACGTCCTGAATGTGCGACTGCCCCGCCATCAAGCCGTTGACGACGCGCTCGCTCACATCGTAGCCAATCACACGGAAGCCCGCGCGCGCGAACTCGAGCGCAAGCGGAAGTCCGACGTAGCCAAGCCCGACGACACCGATTACTGCGGAGCGCTCGTCAAGCTTCCGAAGCAGCTGTTCCTTCATTGTGGTTTCACTCATTGCCATAAAACTCTTTGATAGCTCCAATCACTTCGTCCAGCTGCGACGACGTTAGCTCAGGGTAAATCGGGAGAGAGATCACTTCGGCCGAGGCCTTCTCACTTTCGGGAAATGCTCCCCTCGTGTAACCGAGGTATTCGAAGCACGGCTGGAGGTGAAGCGGCAACGGATAGTATACCGAGTGCCCGACCCCTTTTGACTTCAGATGCTCCTGCAGTGCATCCCTGCGTGATACTCTCAGCGTGTACTGGTTGTAGATGGACTCGTTCGAGGGCTCGACACACGGCGTCTTCACGTCTGACATCCCTGCGAAGGCCGAATTGTAATAGGCCGCGTTTCGCCGGCGGGCCGAGCTCCAGCTCTCGAGGTGTGGAAGCTTGGCGAGAAGCACCGCTGCCTGAAGTGCGTCGAGACGGCTGTTATAGCCGACCTCGTCGTGATAGTACGTCTTCAGGCCGCCGTGAACTCGCAGTGTGCGAAGCCTCGTTGCGAGACCTTCGTCCTGAGTCACCACCATTCCGCCATCACCATAACCGCCAAGATTCTTCGACGGGAAAAAGCTGAAGGTTCCCATTGTCGCCGCTTCACCCGCTCTCACCGTACGGTTGCCGATCCTGCGAGTCGCGCCGATCGACTGCGCTGCATCCTCGATGATCGGCATCCCCGGAACCGCCGCGGCAATCGTGTCGACTGCCGCGAGCTGACCGTAAAGGTCCACCGGAATAATCGCCTTCGTCCTGCTCGTCACCGCGGCGGCAGCGGCCTGCGGCGAGATGTTGAAAGTGTCAGGATCGATGTCTGCGAAAACGGGGCGGGCACCGACGTTGTGGATAGCGCCGGCAGTTGCAAAAAACGTGAATGGCGTGGTGACGACCTCATCATCCCGCCCCGCGTCGATCGCACGCAGGGACAAGAGGATCGCATCAGTGCCATTGGCACAGCCAATCGCGTACCGTGTGTTCGAAAGCTCGGACACCGCGGTTTCGAGACGTTCGACCGGCGATCCGAGGATGAAAGTCTGGTCGTCGACGATAGGCATAATCGCCGCGATCATTTCATCGCGAATGGTGGCGTGCTGCGCCTTGAGATCGAGTAGGGGAACGGCCATTAATAAGGT
Source organism: Gemmatimonadaceae bacterium (assembly GCA_043753365.1). Lineage (GTDB taxonomy): Bacteria > Gemmatimonadota > Gemmatimonadetes > Gemmatimonadales > Gemmatimonadaceae > UBA4720. Next base: position 3,232 of record JAYUWU010000222.1, read on the forward strand.
ATTGGAATAGCCTTTAAAGATGACCGGTTCATACCTTGAGCGGGAGCGGCACGTCCCGCCCGGTTTTCGCCGATTCATAGATGCCGAGGATGAGCTCGAGCGACTTTCGGCCGGCCCGTCCATCTGTCTCGGGCTTAGCGTCCCCTTTGAGCACGGCGAGGACGTTCCGGAAATAACCCTCGTGGCCGTAGCCGTACACGTTCGGCGGGTTGCTGTCCAGCGCCCGAATTCGCGCGTCATCAGGCAGCGGATCGGCAAATTCCCAATGCTCGACCTTGTTGACCGCCGTTCCGCCGATCTTGGCAGTCCCCTTCTCCCCAAGGAGGGTTATCGAGCCCTCCATATTCCTGGGGTAGGTCAGCATCGTGACCTCGATTACCCCAAGCGCCCCTGAGCGAAAGCGCATCACGGCAACCCCTGTGTCCTCGGTCTCGATCTTCCGCGCAAGCGTGGCGGTCTTTGCCATCACACTTTCGACCGGGCCCATGAGCCACTGAATCAGGTCGACGTAATGCGATGCCTGGTTCATGAAAGCTCCCCCGTCGAATTCCCACGTCCCGCGCCACGGCGCCTGGTCGTAATAATCCTGAGGGCGGGCCCAGAAGACGGTGCAGCTCGCCATGAAGATTCGTCCGAATCTTCCGGAATCGACTGCCTGCTTCAGCAGTTTCACGGGCTCGTTCAGGCGGTTCTGCTTGACGACGAACAGGTGCACCCCGGCGGCGTCGCAAGCAGCCACCAGTTCGTCAGCTCCCTTGAGCGATATCGCCATCGGCTTTTCGCTCACGACGTGTTTCCCTGCTTTCGCCGCAATCACACCCTGTATCGGATGCAGCCCTGAGGGAGTCGCGATCGTGACTACGTCACAGTCGACTTCCCCGAGCATCTTCGAATAGTCGGTGAACCATGGAATCCCTGCCGGCTCAGCTAGCGCGCGTGCCCGATCCGGATCAGGATCGCAGGCCGCGACAAGCGCGAGCCCGTCGATTCGCGCGATCGCATCTGCATGGTTCCTGGCGATTCGACCGCACCCGGCCAGCGCTACCCGGAATGCCTTGTCAGTCACTCTCTGCCCGCGGGCACGACTTCGCCGTTCACGAGCTCATACCGCGAGCCGCACGCGTCGCAGGCGCCGTTGCCCGCGTCCGGGAGCCGGACTCCGCAGCTGCACATCCAGCCAATTCTTCGTCCCGGCACGCCAACGATCAGAGCGTAAGCGGGGACGTCCTCAGTGACGACGCTACCTGCGCCGATGAAGGAGTATTCGCCGAGCGTGACTCCGCAGACGATTGTCGCGTTTGCGCCGATAGTCGCGCCTTTTCGCACACGTGTGCGCTTGTACTCATCCTTCCGCGGAACGTGACTTCTCGGATTGATGACGTTCGTGAAAACCATCGACGGCCCGCAGAAGACGTCGTCCTCTATCTCGACAGCGTCGTATACCGAAACGTTGTTCTGGATTTTTACGTTGTTGCCGATCACTACGTCGTTCATCACGACGACGTTCTGGCCAAGCGAGCACCGCTCGCCGATCACTGCACCGGCGTTGACGTGAGAGAAGTGCCAGATCTTTGTTCCGGCGCCAATCGTTGCCCCGTCGTCGACGTATGCTGATTCGTGTATGAAGGTCTTCATTTAGAGGAGCGGAACAGCGGATTTGAAACGCGAAGAACGCGAAGTTCGCGAAGATCTCGGGTGTAAGGGGTTGGAGTGGATAACGGCATCATCGAAGCCCCTGCATTTTCTTTCTGTTGTTAAAACCAGAAAACACCCCGAATCCTTCCCGGGCAAGGGGCCGGCGTCCACGCAAACGTGCTCGTCCGCGAAATTCCGCCCCTTTCGCGTTTCTTCGCGCCCCTTCGCGTTCTTCGCGTTTCAAATCCGTCGTTGCGCGCTTCAAGCTACTGGAACCTCGAGCTCCGCATGCCACTCCTGGATCGATCTCACCGACGGTCCTCGGGACTTCATGGAAAGAATCGCATCGCACGCCGCGTTTGCAGCGGAGAGAGTCGTCGTGTATGCAACGCCGTGCGCGATCGCCGCCTGGCGGAGCGAGTAGTCATCCTGCTGCGCGTGTTTGCCGAATGGGGTGTTGATCAGCATCTGCACGTCGCCGTTGAGGATGAGATCGATTCCGTGCGGACGGCCCTCGTGCACCTTGAAGACTCGGGACACCGGGATGCCTCTCCCCTTAAGGTGCCTCGCCGTACCCTCGGTTCCAATCAGCTTGAAGCCCATTTCGTGAAAGCGACGCGCGATCGGCGTGACAGCATCCTTGTCGAAATCATTCACCGTAAGGAGGATCGTACCCGAATCCGGCAGACGGTTGTCGGCGGCAAGCTGCGCCTTTGCAAACGCCATCCCGAACGACGCGGCAACTCCCATCACTTCGCCAGTCGAACGCATCTCCGGACCAAGGATGGGATCGAACTCGCGGAACTTCGTGAACGGAAACACCGCTTCCTTCACCGAGATGTAGGGCGGGATGATCTCTTCGGTAAATCCGACATCGGCAAGCTTTTCGCCAAGCATCACGCGCGCGGCCATCGCAGCGAGCGAAACGCCGATAGCCTTGGACACAAACGGAACCGTGCGGCTGCCGCGGGGATTCACCTCGAGAACATAGACGTTCCCGTCTTTCACCGCGTACTGAACGTTGATCAGCCCGACCACACCAAGCGCCTTCGCAAACGCAACTGTGTGCTCGCGCATCTTTGCGAGGTCCTTTTCGCCGATGAGGTAAGGTGGAAGAACACACGCCGAATCTCCCGAGTGAATCCCCGCATCCTCGATGTGCTGCATGATTCCGCCGATCACGACGCTCTCACCGTCAGAGATGGCGTCGACATCCGCCTCGTACGCATCCTCGAGGAACCTGTCGATGAGAACCGGGCGGTCTTCGGACACGCGCACGGCGCGCTCGAAATAGTCCTCGAGGGACGGAGCATCGTAAACGATTTCCATCGCCCGGCCACCCAGCACGTACGAGGGGCGGACAAGCACCGGGTATCCGATCTTGTCAGCGATTGCGATCGCTTCAGGGACACTCGTCGCCGTTCCGTTAGGCGGCTGCAGCACATCGAGCTTGCGAGCAATCTCGTCGAATCTCCGCCTGTCTTCGGCGATATCGATAGAGTCGGGTGACGTCCCGAGAATCGTTACGCCGGCAGCTTCGAGTCCACGCGTCAGCTTGAGCGGAGTCTGCCCGCCAAGCTGCACGATCACTCCGAGCGGCTTTTCCCGCTCCACGATCTCGAGTACATGCTCGAGAGTGAGCGGTTCGAAATACAGCTTGTCGGAGATATCGAAGTCGGTCGAGACTGTCTCGGGGTTCGAGTTGATCATGATCGTCTCGTAGCCCTGGTCGCGCAGCGCCAGCGCCGCGCGAACGCAGCAGTAGTCGAACTCGACCCCCTGCCCGATCCGATTCGGACCGCTGCCGAGTATGACTACTGATTTTCTGCCGCTGCGAGGGGCTTCGTCTTCCTCGTCGTAGCTGCTGTAGAGATATGGAGTCGACGACGGAAACTCGCCGGCGCAGGTGTCTACCATCTTGTAGGCAGGGCGAACTCCGAGCTTCCACCTCAGAGCACGCATCTCGGTTTCGGTCCCGCCACGAATGGTCGCGAGCTGCTTGTCGGAGAAGCCCATCCGTTTCATCGAGCGCATCTCGGCCTGGCCGACTTCTCTGAGCGCTGCAAACTCGCGCTCAGCGAGCACGAGCTCATGCATCTGCGAGAGGAACCAAGGATCGATGTGCGTCAGCTCGTTGATCTCGGCGATCTGCATCCCCGCTTCAAACGCGCGCTTGATCTGATAGATCCGCTCCGGGGTCGGCTGCCGCAGCCCTCCGCGAAGGGCTTCGAGAGTCTCATCAGCAAGGCGGTCATCAGACAACAACGTGCCGATTGCCCAACCCGGCCGGCCGGTCTCGAGCGCGCGCAGTCCTTTCTGGAGAGCTTCCTTGAATGTGCGGCCGATCGCCATCGACTCACCGACCGATTTCATCTGCGTCGTAAGCTGCGGATTTGCGGCGGTGAATTTCTCGAACGCGAAACGCGGGCACTTCACGACTACATAGTCGAGCACCGGCTCGAACGACGCCGGCGTCGTCTTCGTTATGTCATTGGGGATCTCGTCGAGCCTGTACCCGACGGCGAGCTTGGTGCCGATGCGCGCGATCGGGAATCCTGTCGCCTTTGACGCGAGCGCCGATGATCGCGATACGCGCGGATTCATCTCGATGACGAGCATCTCGCCGTTCGCAGGATTGACGGCAAACTGGATGTTGCAGCCGCCAGCCTCGACCCCGATCTCCCGGATGACAGCCACAGCGGCATCGCGCATCGTCTGATACTCACGGTCGGTGAGCGTCATCGACGGCGCGACGGTGATCGAGTCTCCCGTGTGGACTCCCATCGCATCGATGTTCTCGATGGAGCAGACGATCACGACATTATCTGCACCGTCGCGCATCACCTCGAGCTCGAATTCCTTCCAGCCGATAATGCTGCGCTCGA
>JAYUWU010000223.1:0-7748 GCA_043753365.1 Gemmatimonadaceae bacterium
AGCGCGTACATCATTTACGCGATTGTTCGTGCCACTTGTCGGGTACGCGCGCTAGAAGCAGCAGGGAGAAGAACATCGCGACCGCCACGGTTACAACAGCAGCCCGATAAGCGAAGCCAGCTCCGAATGACGGGATCAGGCTGTCGACGGTGACTCCCCAGATGAGTGGACCTGCGATAGCGGCGGCTCTCGACGACAGAACCATCAGGCTGAAGAACCTTGCGGCTTCGATGTCCGGAACGAGCGACAGGAGCAATGGCCGCTCGGATGTTGCAACGCCGCCGAAGATCAGGCCGATGCCGCCGCCGACAAGCCAGAACGACATCTGGTTAGGCACCAGTACCATCGCGATGAGAAGAACGACCCATGTACCGATGACGAACAAGAGGCTGCGTTTCGGGCCGATACGATCGACGAGTATGCCGATGAAAAAACTTCCTATCACAGCCGGAACTGTCAGCACGACGAAGAGCGTTACTTCCTGTCCTTCCGCAAAGCCCATTGCCTTTACGGCGTAGAGCGCCATGTACTGAATGATGGTCCCGATCGCGTCCTGATAAAGGAACGACGCGAGCAGGAACGTCAGCGCGCCCGGATACTTCCTCGAGTCGCGGACAGTTTGAAGTACGCCGCGAAAAGCTTCCGTGAATGCAATGCTCTTCTTTCCAGCCCTGGCTTTGTGGTCCTTGCAAAAGAAGAACAGTGGAAGCGAGAACAGCAGGAACAGCAGCGCGGTGGGAACGAATGTCGACACTCTCCCACCGTGACTGGTAAACGGCACCACCGTCCGGAGGAAGCCCATAACGCCCGCTGAGAGCTCACCAACAACCGGTACCGCACCGTTAAAGAAGGGAGAAACCAGCAGTATTCCGACGATCGCCCCTACATAACCAAGGGCTGTTCCGATACCTGAGAGACGTCCGAGCTGGCCTGGTGGAACGAGCTCGTACATCATTGCATTGTAAAACGGCATTGCGCCCTGATATGCCCAGTTGGCAATGATAAACGCGGCGAGAATCGCAATCGCCGGAAATCCTGCAAGCGTATAGCTGGCAACGGTTGGATTCTCTATTGCCTCGCCCACAAGCGGAACCATTGTCTGCCCGACCACTCCAAGCAGTGCCGTCATGCTCACGGCCATCAGCGTAAACCCAACGACCCATGGTTTCCTTCGTTGAGTCGCGTCAGAGATTGCGCCAAAGAGCGGAATCGAAAGAACCACCAGCAGCGACGAAATACTGCTGGCAATCGCAGCCATCGTATTCGAAGCGCCGATATCGTCGATCAGCCACACCGCGAAAAACAGAGTCGCGATGTTCATCGAGAAAATCGTGTTCGAGAAATCGTAGAGCGCCCAGCTCCAGCGCTCACGCGCCGGAGCGCGACTGGCGACTACATCACCGCTTGGCGTTACAACTGGCTGTGCGTGAGGCGTATGTGGCATGATTGGTTGGTCGATTACGCGGTATGACGGGCGCTAAGCTCGACGGCAGGGCTCGAGCGGCTACAAATTACACCGCATGACCCCACAGCGCGCTCGCGTTATTGCAACAGGGTTCCTGGTACTGCTGCTTGGAGGGTGTGCGGACACCAAGCCAACACCGGCAGACTCGGTTGCGACAATCGATTCCGTTCCAGCCTTGGTCGAGCGTGCTGCTCCTAACACGGGATGGGAGAGCTTGACTGCCGGAGAGTTCCTCTTTCTGCCGGTCGCGGAGAACAGCGCAGTTGCCCTTGTCGTACTTCCGTTCCTCACTGACAACACGCTTACCACGACGCCTGAGCTTCCGGGTGACTCTCTTGCGGGCATGAAGGTCGAGCTTTTTAGTCGCAGTGGACTCGCCGGTTCTACGGCGATTGCTGTCGATCGCGAGAGGCAATCACATGACGGGTGCCTTTCATGGCCTCAGGTACGCCTCGAGGAGGTTGTAGCGAAGGCATGGCGGATCGGATTCATGCAGGGCATGGTGGCGCCGATCCCGCTTGATTCTCTCGAAACGATGAGTGCGGCCGACTCGGTGTCCATTACCCGCGAGCTTGCACGCATTTCGTCCGCGGTCGCAGAAGGAGACGATCCGGCTTATCGCGGACTGCCATTCGCGGTGCGGAAGGCATACAGGTTTGCCTTCGGGCCCACGTCCATCATTGCCGGGGACGTCGTGCGAAAGATCAATGAAGAAGCCAACCCGCGCGAAGAGCGACTATTCCTGCTTGCCGAGCGACCACTGTCGGGAACAGGGGAGTATGGCGTTGTGTTCTCGACCAGGGTTGCTGGAGCGGAAGACGCGATTCGTACGAATGAAGTACTTGGAGTAGTCCGCCTTGTGCGAGCCAACAGGCCGGCCATGGTAATGTCATTCGAGGACTTCGACGGTGGGCGGATAGCACTGCTGCAGCGTACGAGCGATCGCAAGTGGAAAACCACCTGGCGGAGCGCTTACACCGGCTGCTGACCTCAATGCTGATCTTGCCAGCGACCGAGGCTTGCCGGCGCCGTTGATCTTCCCGCGACTCCCGCTAAGCCCAACAGCGTGAGCACATATGGAAGTGCGAGGAAAGCCTGGTACGGCAGGGCCCATCCCATTGCCTGAAAGAGGTACTGAAGCGCGCTCGCTGCGCCGAATACTATTGCGGCGGCAGCAGCACCTAACGGGTGCCACCTTCCCAGAACCACAATTGCGATCGCGATGAAGCCGCGACCGGCTGACATGTCTTCAGCAAACGATCCAGCCTGAGCGATCACGAGCACACCACCCGCAATCCCCCCGAGAAAACCTCCAAAGAGCACGGCAGCAAACTGGAACCTCGAGGCGTGAATGCCCGCGGCTATCGCTGCCCTCGGATCCTCGCCGATTGCCCTCAATCCGAGGCCAGCGTGGGTGCGATACATCCACCACCACACAGCCGGTACGAGCAGATACAACAGGTAGGTCACGGGTGGCTGTGCGAAAATTGCGCGGCCGATGAGAGGAATCTCTGAGAGCACTGGCATTTCCATCACGCCCATCGTCGGAATGCTCAGCGCTGCCCCTTCAGTACCGTAGAGCTGACGATAGAGCGTTGCTGTAAGCCCTAGTGCCAACAGGCTGATCGCAGTTCCGGTGATGATCTGGTCCGCGCGCATCCGGATGGTGAAGAAGGCAAAGAACGCAGCGACAACACCGCCAGCGATTCCCGCACCCAGAAATCCGAGCCATACGCTTCCGGTTCCTGCTGCGACGAAGCCGCCGAAAGCGCCGGCGATGATAGCACCCTCCAGCCCGATGTTGATGACCCCCGAACGCTCAGCCACGGTTTCTCCGAGCGCGGCAAATGCAAGCGGAGTCGCTGTGCGTACAGTACCCTCTAGGAAGGTGCCGAGCGTGCTCATGCAGGAGTTCGTGCAGTCAGTCCAAAAATTCCACGACCCCGATAAGCAGCGAACGAAAGTACAGCGAGGATCAACGCAGCTTCTGCAACTGAGGCCAGGGACGACGGTACGCCGAACTCACGCTGAAGAGCCGTCGCTCCAGCTTCCAGGGCGCCAAAGAATATTCCCGACGCGATGACGCCAATCGGATTGAGGCCGGCGATGAGAGCGACAGCGATCGCCGTGTAGCCGTATCCGGGAGAGAGGTTTTCATACAAGGCGAAAGTAACGCCCGAGACTTCGATGCTTCCCGCAAGCCCGGCGAGTGCGCCGCTCATGAGGAACACCTTGAATGTCATTGCGTCTACTCCGATTCCACCGGTGCTCCAGGCTGCGCGCGGTGAAGCGCCGACCGCCTTCACACGGAAGCCCCACGCGGTATTTCGAAGTACCCACGCCAGCACGAGCGCTAGAGCCACGGCAATTACGAATCCCAGGTGCAGCCTCGTTCCCGGAAGAACAACCGGAAGCCGCGCAGCGTCGGCGAGGGTCTCGGTTTGGGGAAAGATCCGAGTTGGCTCCTGCAGCGGGCCACGCACCAGGTAGGACACGAGGTGCATCGCGATGAAATTGAGCATGATCGTGCTGATGATCTCGAGCACCCCGAAGCGGCGTTTCAGCTCGGCGGCGATGGCTGCCCAGAATGCGCCGGCTGCTGCGCCGGTAATCGCGGCGACGACAATTACGAAACTTCCAAGCGTGCCGCTCAGGGCGATCGTCACCGTTGTGGATGCTGCTGCCCCCACGAGCAGCTGTCCCTCCGCTCCGATGTTGAAGACGCCACCTCTGAAGGCGAGCGCTACGGCAAGCCCCGCCAGAATGAGCGGGGTTGCGCGGACGAGAGCGTCGGCAAGCAGAGCTAGCTCAGCCATTTTCCTCGAGCAGTAACCTGCCTATGGCATCACGGTCTGGCTCGCTGAAACCGATGCCCGAGCTTCGCACGACTAGAACTCTGTTGGATATCTCGACGAGCTCGTCGAGGTCGCTCGAATAGAACACGATTGCCGTACCGCGAGCCGCAGCGTCGCGGACACGGGCATGTATCGCCGCTGCTGCACTGACGTCGAGCCCCTGCGTGGGATTCTCGAGTACGAGCAACGGCGGATCGTCTTGTAACTCCCGCCCAAGCACGAAACGTTGTTGATTGCCGCCGGAGAGGCTTGCTGCTGAAGCGTCGGGCCCGCTGGCTCTTACCTCGAAACCATCGATGACGGACGCGGCACGTTCGTGCATTTCATTCCAGCCCAACAAGCCGGACCGGGCTCCAGCGTTTTTCAGGGCGAAGTTCTCGGAGAGCGTAAAGGCCGGAATGATCGCTTCGTCCTGTCGATTTTCTGGTACAAAGCCAATATGACCGGGTATGGACACGACTCCACTTGCCGGCTTGATCTTTCCTGCGAGCAACCTGAGCAAGCTGGCCGCAGCTCCGTCAAGCGCGGCAACACCGAGTATTTCACCGCCCCTGATCTCGAACCGCAGGGACTTGGCCTCGTGTGGCCCCTTCGTCGTGCAGTCGAGAGATGCCACTACCTCGCGTAGAACGAATGGGGGTCTGTCGGGAGTTGTGTCACCGGTCGCAGTTCCCAGCATTGCAGTGGTGAGAGACCTGCGATCAACCGAAGCCATCGCTGCATTGAGCGCCACCCGTCCGCGCCTGAGAACCGTGACTTCATCCGCATGCGCGAGCGCGTCGCGAAGCTTGTGCGTGATGAGTACCACGCATCCGCCGGCGTCTGCGAACGCACGAAGCTGCATGAAAAGTTCCCCGATGTCCCTCGATGTAAGAACGGCGGTTGGCTCGTCGAGGATGAGAATGCGCGCATCGTGCGCGAGAATGCGGATGATCTCCAGCTTCTGTCGTTCCGCACTGCCGAGATCAGATACCTGAGCGAACGGATTCAGCGTGAGGCCTGTTCTCGCTCCGATCGCTTCGATTTGTGCGGCCACGACCTCCGGCCTGAAACGACCGCTTCGGCCGAGTGCCACGTTCTCGGACACCGACATTGAGGGAACCAGCGAAAACTGCTGATGAACCATGCCGACACCAGCGGCGATTGCATCGGACGGAGAGCGCACGTCGATTCGGTTTCCATTTACGGCAGTCCAGCCGGCGTCTGCCCGAAGCATCCCGAACGCAATGCGCATCAGCGTCGTCTTGCCTGCACCGTTTTCGCCAAGCAGTGCGTGAATCGATCCGTGTTTCGCCGCGAAGGACACATCATCGAGGGCGGTCACGGCTCCGAACCGCTTCGAGACGCCCTGCATCTCGAGCGCGATGCTGGTCATGCGCGGTGAGATATAAGCACAACGATACTAAATCACAGACCGGTAGGAGCGTGCACCATCGTCCACTCGAGATGAAACCGATCAGCAAGATGCTGGGCAAGAGCGGCAACGCCCAGTGTTTCTGTGGCGTAGTGCCCGGCATATATGATCGCGATGCCGAGCTCCGTCGCCTCCACCGCTGTCCAGTGCGGCCCCTCTCCGACGATCAACGTATCGACGCCGGTGTCCGCAGCCTCCTGGAGAGTTTCGCCCGAGGCGCCCGATCCCGTGCAGATCGCCCACTTGAGTGTGCGCCTGCCCGGCGCGACTGGAGTCGTGACAACGCTCCCTCCGTGCTTCAGCGCAAAGGCCTGCGCCCGTGCGACCAAATCCGCTGTTGCGGCGTCAGATTCACCACGCACGCCGATCGTGCGCCCCTTGAAAGAGGCAAAATCACCTGACGACGATAGTCCCAGCTTCTCAGATAGTAGCACATTGTTACCAAATTCTGCGTGCCGGTCAAGCGGCAGGTGCGACGCGTAAACAGCAATGTCGTTAGCCAGCAGCAGACGCATCCTCTCATACGATGGTCCGGTCACCGGACGCAGACCTGTCCAGAACATTCCATGGTGCACCAGCATCAGGTCAGCATCCGACGCAACGGCGGCCGCGACAGTCTGGCCAGAGAAGTCCACACACGCCGCGATCTTCGTCACGCGTCCACTGTTCCCGAACTGCAGCCCGTTGAGCGCATTCGGATAATCCGGCACAGATGCAATCTCGAGGATATCGTCGAGATATTGCGCAAGCTCACGGGTGGTAATCACCGGGTTGCGCCTGCCCGCAACGAATCGGGAAGAACGCCATCGCCGAACGTACCTGCTATCATCTGCCGTTTCACCGAGTCTACGCTCGCGAGAATCGCCGGCGGAATCGTGGAGACGAGACGCGGATTCGCGACAAAGGTCACGATGTCGTTCTGCAGTCCAAGCCTGAAGACCTTCCCCTCAAAGCCTCCCTGTTTCACTTCGCGCGCGATCAGCAGGAAAGCATGTGGAAGATCGATCACAACGCTCCCAATCGTGACCTCGGGGACGATGTCGTTCTGGTTTGTGTTGGAGCCGATCGCAAGTACCCCGCGGGCCTCCTTCACTGCCTGGAACACTCCAAGCCCTGCAGCATCGGCGTTCTGAAAGATCACGTCTGCGCCCCGATTGATCAGCGCAATCGCTTGCTCCTTGCCCGCGCTCACGTCGTCCCAGTTTCCGATGTAAGAAACCACGACCCTGACTGCAGGGTTCACTCTCCTCGCGCCCTCTTCATACGCGGCAAAGCTTCGTTTCACCGGAGGCAACTCGGTACCGCCGATGACTCCAAGGATATTCGACTTTGTCATGGTGCCCGCAACCATACCCGCCAGATACGAAGCCTCCTCGAACGCGAACTCCGCACCTCCGACATTATCGGCGACGCTCGTCCCCGAGGTCGTGATATAGACCGTGTTCGGATACGTCGGCGCTACCCGAAGTGCCGCATCCTGGAATTCGAACCCATGCCCGAATACCAGCTGGAAACCCTTCGCACCATACTGACGGAAGTTTTCATCAAATTCGGCGGGCGTTCGAGTCTGGATGTGGCTGACTTCCGCGCCAGCACTGTCACGAATAGCCATGAGCCCGGCATACGCTCCAGCATTCCACGACTTATCCGAGATCGGCCCCGGCGTGAGAAGGGCAACCCTGAAGTCCGCACTCGCATCCGAACCAGCTCTCTCACCGCCGGAACATGCCCCCGACGTGAAAGCAACAGTTAGACACAGGGCTGTGGAAAAGGTGCGAATCAAAAACATTAGAGTTCTGGTAAGTGGTTATGCAGCAATGAGTTATCTATATGTTGATATTAATGTGGACTGTCCGCCACTCCCAGTGCCTCGACAAGTCGCTCAAGATCCTCAGGAGAATAGAAACTCAACACGACAGTTCCGCGATTCCCCTTTTTCAGTGTAATCGAGACATCGGTCTGAAGATGCTTCCGCAACCTCTGCTCGAGACTCCGCACTTCAGCCGGCCTCGTA
>JAYUWU010000224.1:0-3032 GCA_043753365.1 Gemmatimonadaceae bacterium
AGAATCGCAGCCGTCATAGGGATGGATGCGCCTCCACTCGGCCGATACAGTAGGTTCGCCAGCTGGCCATCACTGCGCATGTACGACGAGAGAATTCCCTTGCCGGTCCGCGCTTTCTGAAGAATGACAGCGCCTGATCCATCGCCGAAGAGGACGCACGTCGACCGATCCTTCCAGTCGACGATAGAACTCATTTTCTCGGAGCCGACCACGAGAATCGTCTCGGCCGATCCTGTGGCAATCAGGCCCTCGGCCACCGTCATTCCGTAAAGCCAGCCAGAGCAGGCGGCACCAATATCGAATGCGGCTGCGCGCGTTGCGCCTAGCTCAGCCTGCAAATCGACGGCGGTTGCGGGGAGCAGGCGATCGGGCGTCGCTGTGCTGAGGACTATGGCGTCGATCTGCCCGGGAAGAATACCGGCGCGCTCCATTGCCTGCCGCGATGCGGTCGCGGCCATCGAGCATGTCGTGTCACCGTCCTTCGCAATATGACGCTCGACAATACCGGAGCGCTCGACGATCCACTCGTGGGACGTCTCGACTCCGATAGCTGCGAAGTCGTGATTCGTCATCACATGCGCAGGGATTCCCCGACCGGTGGCCAGGACTGCGGCGATCGGGCGCTTCATGAGACCGCCCGCGTGTTCTGCTTGATCGGTGCCGCTGTCTCTCCGATCCGCTCACCGATGTGCTCGTTGAGCTTCGTGTCGACGGCTTTCACGGCTGCGTTGATCGCGTTCTTGATCGCGCGCGGAGTCGAGTTGCCGTGACATATCATGCTGACCCCGCGCACACCCAGCAGCGGAGCGCCGCCGTATGTCGATGAATCCAGAGCACCGAGCGACGTCCTGACACGGGCGGTGTCGATGGAGCCGTCGCGGCCGATCAATTCGACGATCATGGGAATGACTCCTTCATAAAACTTCAGCACGATGTTGCCCACGAAGCCGTCGCAGATCACCACATCCAGCGGGCCCCGGTGGCTTGCGCCGGGGGGCAGGTCGCGTCCTTCGACATTCCCCTGAAAGTTGAATCCCGCGGCACGAAACAGCTTGTGCGCTTCCTTCGTCACGCCGTTTCCTTTCGCGTCTTCCTCGCCGATGCTCAGGAGCCCGACGACAGGGCTCTTGCGGCCGAGAACGTATTCTGCGTAAACGGACCCGAGCCAGGCAAACTGGACGAGCTCGGCTGCAGAGCAGTCGACGTTTGCGCCCGAATCCATGAAGACGATCGGATCGCGCGCCGTCGGGAGGATCGTTGCGATTGCCGGCCGCGTCAGCCCCGGGTGAAGACCGAGCACGACCGAAGAGACTGCCATCTGCGCGCCGGTGCTTCCTGCGGAGACGAATCCGTCGGACTTGCCGTCGACCTGGAGCCTGAGTCCGACCGACATCGGGTTGTTCGGCTTTTTCCGCAATGCGACTGTGGGCTTGTCGCCCATGTTTACGACGTCGGGTGCCTCGATTATCTCGAGCCTGTCGCGGACTGATGCGCAATGAGCGAATTCGCCGGCGAGTACCCCGGCGAGTTCACTGCTTATGACTGATGATTGTCCAACGAGCTGAACGATGTGCGGCGGACCCAGCTCGTCGAGTGCCTGGAGCGCTCCAGCGATAGTTGCCCGGGGAGCAAAGTCGCCCCCCATGGCGTCCAACGCGATGCGCGCCAAGCCTACGCTTCCCTTGCCGCTACCCGCTGTTCACCGTCGTAGTATCCGCACTCTTCGCAGACGTGATGCGGACGCTTCATGCTCTGGCAGCGCGGGCACTTCTGGATTGCGATTGCCGGAGCTGTCTTGTGGGTGTTGCGGGCGCGCTTTTTTCTCTTCGAGGTGCGGCGCTTGGGTACGGCCATTGTCGTTATCTAGTTGAATGTAGAGCCAGTCAGGGAAGCTTTTCGCGTGCTGCCTTCAGCGCATCCCATCTGCTGTCAGTTGTCGACTGGACGTGACCACACGTCTCAGCGTTCAGATCGACCCCGCACGTGGCGCAGAAACCCTTGCAATCCTCGCGACAGAGCACAAAACCCGGCACGGCAAGAAGCCATGCCTCTCGAACTGCCGGCCGCATGTCCAGCTTCACCGCGTTGGCGTCGAAGGGATACACGTCCGGGTCGTCCGCACTGTCTTCGCCTTCCGACGAAAAGATGAAGTGCGCATCCTCGCGGATCTGCACGGCAACTTCTGTCAGGCAGCGACGGCAGGGCACCTGCGCCTCACCGTGAAGCCGGCCACTGAAGTAGAACCGCGTCGCTCCGGCCGCCGAAAGGCGGCCTTCGACGATGATCGGTTTCGCGGGGCGCACGTCTCCGTCTTCCCATGCCGGATCATCCGGCGCGAGCTGACCCTCGACCTGCGCTGCGTGCGACTCCAGTGAACGGATGTCAAACGACAGCATAAGTTATGAAAATTAAGCGATTTAGGGTACGGCGTGAAGGGGAAAAGCGGGGCGATTCACTGGAGCGTAGCGAGGACTAAAACCCAGGGGTTAGCGGATTACGCGGATTTAGCGGATACAGCGGATACAACGCATCGGTAGAAAACTGATTTGCCGCCCGTCCAGCAGTGTCGGGGGAGCCCAGCCTTTCTTTTGTTTTTGTAAAAAACACGAAGAGAATGCCGGTGGCCAACAGTGGCTTGCAGACTCAATAACCTGCCTGCCCCCCCCAAATCCGCTTAATCCGCTAAATCCGCGAAATCCGCATACCCCTGGGTTTCTGTCCCCCGTCAGCTCGCCTGAATCAGCTCGGTTTCCGAGAAGAAAAACAATGATTCCCGCGCCGCATTCTCATCAGAGTCGGATGCATGAATCGCATTCCGCTCCTTCGACTCGGCAAAAAGCTTCCTGACCGTTCCCTCGGCCGCCTCGGCCGGATCCGTCGACCCGATAGCCTCCCGGAGCGACGCGACTGCGTCGGCCTTTTCGAGGACCATCGGCATGCAGGGCCCCGATGTCATGAACTTCGTCAGAGAGCCGTAGAACGGGCGCTCCTTGTGAACTTCGTAGAACGCCCCGGCCTGCGCCTCGGTCATC
>JAYUWU010000225.1:0-3032 GCA_043753365.1 Gemmatimonadaceae bacterium
ACGACTGCAGTCGTCGTATGACCGACATGCATCGAGTACGTGTCCATGATCCACGCCATCACGCGCTCATTGGTATTTACGTCCGGAGCGGGAACATCAGAGTCTGGACCAAGAGTCTGAATGATCCCGGCGGTGTAGCGGCGGGTCAGTCGCTCCAGCTCGTGGACACTCATTGTGTTCGGGTCGCACACGACGCCACCCTTGGCCCCACCGAAAGGAATGTTCACCACGGCGCACTTCCAGGTCATCCACGCCGCGAGCGCCTTCACTTCCTCGAGCGTGACCTGCGCGTCGAACCTGATTCCGCCCTTGGCGGGACCGCGCGACGTGTTATAGAGAACGCGATATCCCGTGTAGACCTGAACTTCACCGTTGTCCATCGTCACTGGAACGGAGACGATGATCTGTTTTTCGGGGTGCCGGAGAACGCGATACAGGCCAGGCTCGAGGTCGAGCAGCTCCGCTGCCTGATCGAACCGGAGCATCATCGCCTCGAACGGATTTTCCTCGTTCAGGAACGTGTCCTTGTCAGGCTTTACAAGCGTGCCGGATGAGACTCTGGTATCGATAGACATGAATTGGAGAAATGAATTGGCGACGGCGTTCCGTGCCTCGGGACATTCGCGATTGTCAGGCGCTGCGGCGCGGGAGACTTCTCAGCATTTCGTCGAGAGCAGCCTCCCCGCTCACGGCCTCAACTGACATGGAAACATACCATAACGGGGCTTCACCGGCAGGCCATATAGGAGCGAGTTTCACGGCATCCTTGAGGGTACAAACAACGAAGTCGAGGCCGCCCATGAAGTTCGCGATCTTCCGCACATCGCGGCTCGTGAACGCATGATGATCGGGGAACCTCAGCGGTACCACGCTTGCGCCGAGGGACTCCAACTGCCTGAAGAAAGCCCCGGGATTTCCGATCGCCGCAATCGCGAGGATGCGCTTTCCGGCGATAGCTGATACCGGCATCTCTTCACCCGGCGGAGCGACCCTGACCAGCGACTTCTGCACGAGCCTCATCACGAACAATGGAGTAACCGGCGACGTCCGCCGCACCCACGCCTCTGCTTCGAGTATGGCGAGGTCGGATGCAGCCTTCGCAGTTATGATGACAGCCGACGCGCGGCGAAGGCTTGACGGAGCTTCGCGATACGGCCCCGCGGGGAGCATGTGCTGCGTGCCCGTCCAGTCGTCGGCGCTCACGAGAACTATATCGATCGTACGCTCCGCTGCGCGATGCTGGAAGGCATCGTCGAGAACCGCGACGTCGGCGCCACTCGCCGCCGCTCTGGCGATTCCCTTCGCCCTGTTTTTCTCCACGATCACGTCGATTCCAGGATTGAGCCGCGAATGCACTATCGGTTCATCATCCCCGTAGCCACGAAGCACAATTGCCGGCCTGCGTCCATGCACCGCCAGCCGCCTCGCAATCCACGCGCTCACTGGCGTTTTTCCGGTCCCACCGACGGTGAGATTGCCGACACTGACCACGTCGATGGGCGATGCCACAACCGGAATCATTCCACGCTCAAACAGTCCTGACCGAATCGCGACCGCGGAGCGATAGAGACCGGAGAGCGGCAGGAGCGCGCCCCGACCAAGTCGATGCGCGATCGATTTGCCGCTCCAGAGTTTTTCTATCATCCTGACGCGACGGCCTGCGCAGATTCCATCAGTGCCTCGAGATGCGCGGTCTGGTCCGCTGCTTCGCGCGGGCTTGCGGCTGCAACCCATGTTGGATCGCCGTAGGCGATCGTCACCCGCGCAAACGGTTTCGGTATCACGAATCGGTCCCAGGTGCGCAACTGCCAGTAGCGATCGACGTGTGCGACAATCGGCAGAATCGGAGCTTCGGCGCGATAGGCAGCGACTGCGGCACCAGGCGCAAACTTGTGGCTCGGTCCGCGAGGACCGTCGGGTGTTACCGCGATGTCATTGCCTTCACGAAGACTGCGCACGAGCCCAAGCAGTGCACGCCCTGCGCCGCGGGACGTCGACCCGCGAATCAGCGCATATCCCAACCCCGCAAGCAGCCTCGCGATGACTTCTCCATCCTTGTGCTCGCTCACGAGAACCGCAACACCCTGGTTGCGATGATGCCACAGGAGGGGAAGCATCTGGCCATGCCAGAGAGTGAAGACAAAGGGCGTTCGAGAGGCACGCAGTGACTCGATCGCCTCACCGTTCAATACTTTGTAGCGCCAGGTCAACGCGAGGGCGCGAACTACCCCAGAGCCCGCAAACAGCGAAGCCCTCACGCGGATCGGGAGCTCGGTCGAGCCCCTCGAATCCTTATTCAACGAGCTCGCTGGCCATTCGGCCAACCCGCCTCGCAGCACCCGGTTCACCGAGCTTCGATCTCACTTCGGCGAGCCCTTCCAGGACTCTCGCGCGTTCCGGATCATCGTTGTCGAGCAGGCGCCCGAGTGCGGCGGCAACCTTTTTCGGTTCGAGGTCGTCCTGCACGAACTCCTGCGCGATTTCGCGACCCGCAACGACATTGACCAGTCCGATGTGCGGGATCTTTACCATCAGCTTTGCAAGAAGATACGATATCTCGCTGGTGCGATATGCAACGACCAGGGGACAGTCGGCGATCGCGGCCTCGAGCGTTGTCGTTCCGCTTTTGCATAACGCCGCGTCAGCCGCACGCAAAACCGTGAAGGATGCGGAGTGCACAAGCTTGAACGGACATCGCGCGGGATCGAGCGAGATTGTCGGTGCCACGCTCACCACAGTCTGGAGTCCTGGTACTGCGCGCTCCGCGAGCTTCGCTGACGCAACGAAGTCATCGATATGCCTGTCGATTTCCTGCTGGCGACTTCCCGGGAAAAGTGCGAGAACCGGCGCACCGTCAGAGAGGCCGAGGGTCGCGCGCGCATGCTGCTTTGATGGCAACTCTCCCGCGCGATCCAGAAGCGGGTGACCGACGAACGTCGCGTCGATACCATGGCCCCTTAGCAGCGGCTCCTCGAACGGCAGGATGCAAGCCGCCCTGGTTACGATTCGTGCGAGTTTTGGAAGCCTCCCTT
>JAYUWU010000226.1:0-7744 GCA_043753365.1 Gemmatimonadaceae bacterium
AAGTGCGCGCCGACTCGAGGGCACAGATGGTTTGCATGTCGCTGTCCACGAGGCCCATGCGGCGGGCAATGAGAGCGGCGACGCGTGGCTGGCTCTGAGAAGAGTCGATTGCGGCGAGCGCGACATCGCCGTGGGTGCGATCCACGGCGGCGATGATCCAAAGCAGCTGAGGTGCCCTGACACCAAGCCTGCGCGCAACATCAGCGATTTCCGCGCGCAATCCCTCACGGGTGGTACTCTCGAATACGAGAACGCGAAGTGCTCCCGGTCCGACACCCAGATGTGGCTTCAGAATGCCGGGCGGCAATCCGAGCCGGTCTGCCGGGTCAGGTGTGATTGACAGGAGAGTCGAGTTGAAGCCGAGCAATGCAAGCAGCGGCGCCATCGACTCGGCGGTCTCGCATTGTGCGAGCAGTTTCGCAACGGAGGCATGGGATCGCACTCCCGCAGGCTAGGGCGTGGACGCATGTTACCCGTCATCATTCGGTGACCGGTGTGGAACAATCCGCCCGGTCGATCCCGTAACACTTGTCGGTGCCGCACGATGGACATGGCAGAAGCCTGGAAGACAGTCGACGATCTGGCGCGAACGTTCAGCGCAGCAGTGCCGCGGTTCATTCTTGCGATCGTTCTTGCGACGTTCTTTTACTTCGTGGGCAGATTCACCCGCGCGCTGATCGAGCGTGGCTCACACGATGACGAGATGTCCAGGCGCACGCTTCGCATGGCGCTGGGAAGTATCTCGCATGGCTTTATCGCGATACTGGGCCTGCTGATTTCGATCACGGCGGCGTTCCCGGGATTCACGCCGGCGAACCTTATCGGAACGCTGGGCATCGGCGGCGTTGCGATCGGGTTCGCGTTCAAGGACATCTTCGAGAATTTTCTCGCGGGAATCCTGATCCTCGTGACGCGCCCGTTCCGGATTGGCGACCAGATCATCTACGGCGCGTATGAGGGCACGGTCGAGGAAATTCATACGCGTGCTACTTACCTTAAGACGTATGATGGTCGCCGGGTCGTGATACCGAACGCTCAGCTCTTCACGAATTCCGTAACCGTAAATACCGCATTCGATACGCGGCGCCTTGAATACGATTTCAGGATTGCCTTGCGCGATGATGTCGATCGTGCGCGGAAAGTTCTCGAGGCTGTACTACGCCAGGCCGACGACATTCTTCCCGATCCACGTGCAGACGTCGTCATGACCGCTGTCGACGGCGCGGGGATTACTCTTCGCGTGCGCTGGTGGAGCAGGTCATCGACCGGGGATGTGCTGCTTGGGCAGGACCGCCTGTTGTCTGCGGCACGAGAAGCGTTGACCGCTGCGAATGTCTCGCTGCCCCCGGCGCCTGCTCCTGCGCCTGTTCCGGCGCCGGTGATCGACGCCGGCAAGCCCGCGCCGGCATTGAAGAAGGACCAGGTACGAGACGATCCCGAGCGGGCTACCTGAGCGCTGGCGAACCCCGTGCACCCATAGTAAGGTCAAGGGACACCCGAATTGTCCCCTCCGGAGCCGAAATATGAGAAAGCTGTTCCTTTCCCTGTTGCTCGCTATCCCTTTTTCGGGAGCCGACGCTCAGTCGTCGACCGTCGACATCACGGAGTGGACAGTGCCCTGGGAGAAAACCCGGCCGCGGGATCCATACGTCGACAAGGGCGGCCGCGTCTGGTTCGTCGGGCAAACCGGCAACTACATCGCGAATCTCGATCCGGCATCAGGCGAGTTCAAGCGATTCGAGATCGAAGCCGGGACACATCCGCACAATCTCATCGTTGGTTCTGACGGGGGAATCTGGTATGCGGGCAACCGTAACGGCCGGATTGGACGCCTCGATCCAGCGACGGGAAAGGCAAAGATCTTCATGATGCCAAACGGAACTCCGCGCGATCCGCATACGCTGATCATGGACAAGACCGGTAATCTCTGGTTCACGGCGCAGCAGGCGAACTACGTCGGCCACCTTGTCGCAAAATCCGGCGAAGTGCACGTGATGGAGTCGCCGACCACCAATTCGCGCCCTTACGGAATCGTGCTCGACGCGCGCGGGCGGCCGTGGTATACGGAGTTCAATTCCAACAAGATCGCGATGATCGATCCGGCCACGATGAAGATCACCGAGCACGTAATGCCGGACGCAAAAAGCCGCGCGCGGCGCATAGAGGTTGCTGCTGACGGATCGATCTGGTACGCCGACAATATGCGCGGAAAGCTCATCCGCTACAATCCTGCATCGAAGGCATCCAGGGAGTGGGATATGCCGTCGGGCGCAGCTTCACTGCCTTACGCGATGGCCCTCGACGATCGCGGCCGTGTATGGATTGCCGAGACCGGGATTCAGCCGAACAGACTTGTCGCGTTCGATCCGGCCAGCGAGAAGTTTTTCTCCAATACACCCGTAGCGAAGAGCGGGGCGGGGTCGATCCGTCACATGGTCTACCATCCTGGGACGAAAGCGCTGTGGTTCGGGACAGATGCCAACACTATCGGACGGGCCCGCATTCCCTAGCTGGAGTCCGTCCTGAAAACTACAAAAGAGGAAAGGAGTGGGGTGAGTTGTCGCGAGGGGCGTGAGGTTTCTCCTCGCGTACCGTCAGCGAAACGGTCCCGTGTAGATCTTTTTCCTTTTCTTTGTTGAACGACGGAAGTACGTCTCACCGCTCGGACGTAGTTCTGCTTGTTGAACCCCTGCCGAATGCGTAGCTGTGACCCGCGACCAGCGGTTCTGTAGTTACCCCAAAGCCGAGGTGCTCGAGCTGCCGGGACGAAAGTTGCTTTCGCGCTTATGAACGCCGGAAGATGCCGATTCGGCGGGAGAGAACTCACGCCCCTCGTGACAACTCACCCCACTCCTTTCCATATGTAGTTCCAAGGATCGGGAGTTTCAGGAAGGGCACTCGCTGAGGGCCAGATCAGCGACTACTCGGCTACATACTCACGGCCTTTCCATTCTACGCGCTTGCCTCGTGCGACTGCGCGAAGGAAGATGTACGACGTCATCGCTGCGCCAAGCGGCGATAACAGCGCGTAGAACGGGGATTCGTCGATGAGCCTGTAAACGTAGAACCACCAGGCGAGCAGGAAAACCTGAGATAACGCGGCCCACAGGGTCAGGTCTGTCGGCAACGGCGCCACCAGCCCAAGTAGCAGTACCGCCGCAGGCAACACTCCGACCAATGGAGAGAGCGGAAGAAAGAAGGGGAACATCCACTTCCCGATGCGACCCAACGGCACTGAGTCGATCCCCGCAGCGAAGACGTTTTTCCCCCAGCCATCGATCAACTCGCTGAGCGACCTGTACATTCTCGTCGAGAGCTGGCCGATTCCCAGCACGCCGACAACGTTTTTACCGGCAGCAAAGAATCGCTGCGCCATCATCATGTCGTCGCCTACATGCGATCGCACGAGAGCGTGGCCACCCATCCTCTCGTAGGTCAGACGCCGCACAAACAGGCACTGGCCGTTCGCGATCTTGTCGGTCACCCTTGGCGACCGCGTCATCGTCTCGGTTCCACCGTAGCGGATCGCCATGATCGCGAATATCTGAGGCTGAATCACCTTTTCCCAGAAGCTGCCGATTTCCTGCCTGCCGGCTACGCTGAAGAGATCGGCGTTTCGACGCGCGATTGCATTCACTGACCGCGTGATCAGGTCTGGTGAATGGAACGTGTCGGCGTCGGCGAAAAGAATCAGATCCCCGCGAGATCGACGCGCGCCGTTATCGCATGCCCACTGCTTTCCGAACCAGCCGGGCGGCAGCGGCTCGTTCTGAACGAGGCGAAGTCGTTCTTCTCCGCGAGCGAGCTCTCTCACAATCGCAGCCGTTCGGTCGGTCGAATGATCATCGACGACGATTACCTCGACGCGCGGATATGTGGTCGACAGTATCGACTTGACGCAGCGTTCGATGTTGAGAGCTTCGTTCCGCGCCGGAATTACCACGCTCACGAGAGGCGCATCAGCGGGCGCATCAGCCAGCTCGTCGTCGAGATGTTTCGATGTCCGCACACGGAGAACCGTGGCTATCGGAATCAGCGCAAAGGGAAGGGCGGCCGCGATCGCGACCGATGTGGTGTTCACAGTCAGGCGGGCAGAAGCCCTGTCGATTTCATTTCATCGACCAGCACTTTCCATCCACTGCGCACGCTGCCGACGCGCGGCGACCATCCGGACGCCTGCCGGAACCTTGCGTTGGAAAGGCGCAGCGAGCGGCCCAGCGTCTCACCAAGCGATCCCGCAAGCGCGGTCATCCACCGCGGCGGGATTCTGGGGACTTTTGCACCGAGCGCCGACGCGAGCAGCTCGAACGCTTCCCCGCGCCGCATCGGCTCGTCGTCGGTGACGTTGTACACGCCGCCTGGAACTTTCAGAGCCGCGAATACCGCTGACGCAGCATCGTCTGTCCAGACTGACGACATGTAGGCGTCAGGCCCGCCAAACACGGGAGCAACTCCGCTCTTCACTGTCTTTACAAGATCCTGCGTGAACGGTGAGTCTGGACCATAGAACAGAGAGAAGCGAAGCACAATGCCGGCACCACCGGATTTCGTGAATTCATCAGCCGCAGATTCCGCGTCGCGGACGCTTTCGATATATGCGGCCGGCTCGATCGGGACGCTCTCGTCAATCCATTCATCGCCGCGATCGGGGTACGCGGGTGCGAACGATTCCTGAATGAAACGCTGCGCCCGCGCTGCGATAGCGCCCGACGCGAGGTTCTGTGATGCTTCCCGCCGGATCTTTGCATTCTCGTCGAACGCACCAGGCAACAAGGCCTTCATGCCGGAGGGAATGCGCGTGGCCATGTTGATCACCGTGTGATGACCGTGCACCGCCTCCTCGACCGCAGCGGGATCGAAGAGGTCGACTTTTACCGCCGTGGCTCCCTGGCTTTTCAGCCGACTTGCCTTCGCCGACGACCGGGCTACTGCCGTCACTTCGCTGCCCGCATCGACGAGCATCGGAATCAGGCGACGACCAATAGCGCCGGTGGCGCCCGCTACAAATATTTTCACTTCAGCTCGTGCCTTCGACTCCCCCGGGGCCTTTCACATCCGCCGAGTCACGCGACTCCCCGCCCAGGGACGTTGTACCGCTCTCCCGCGGGTTCTGTTCACCAGGGTCCTCGACGGAACCGTCGCCCTGGGTCGTCGAATCCGGATTCCTGATCGCGCGGTCACGGCCAAACTCATCCTCACCGGACTCGGTCATGCTCTCCTCGCGATTCCCCGATGTCCCCGCCCGATTTCCCCTGTCGCCGCTCTCAGAGAGCGGCTCTCGTTTGCGATCGTCGCCAGTCATGATTTCTCCTCAGGTGTGTTCACCCAAAGGGGCGCAATGCACATGCCACACTCAATGCGTTGGCCGTCGCGATTTCGACAGCGTACGTTTGGCGTTCAATGAAGACCAGTCTGTTTGGTGCAATCCGCCCGCTTGGCCCCGGGTCGCGAGTTGCGCTCGTCGCACCGTCGGGCTTACTCGCCGACCCCGCCCACGTCTCCCGAGCGGAGGAGAACGCGAGGTCGCTTGGCTGGGTTCCCCTGCTCGGGAAAAACGTTTCAGCAGCGCACGCGTATTTTGCGGGAACCGACGACGAGCGCGCGTGCGACCTCAATGCCGCACTGAGTGATGATACTATAGACGCTATCTGGTTTGTACGCGGCGGATATGGCGCGATGCGACTTCTTCGCGACATCGATTATCGCGCATTAAAATCAAATCCTCGCCCGCTGATAGGTTTTTCTGACATCACGGCAATTCACTCCGCCGTTCACCGTGAATGCGGGATGGTGTCCTTTCATGGACCGACGGCGCGGGGCACGCTGAGCGAGTTCTCCCGCGACCACCTGCTGCGTGCCGTGGCTGCTCACGAAGACTCCTGCGGCGTCGCTTCTTCCGGGAGAGTCATTCGCTCCGGCCGGGCCAGCGGGCGCCTCGCGGGCGGCAACCTCGCGCTGATCACCGCTCTGATGGGCACGCCGTGGTCGATTGATTTTGATGGTGCAATCCTGGTGATCGAGGATATCGACGAGCACGTTTACAGAGTGGACAGGATGCTGCAGCAGCTGCTGCTGGCGGGGGCGCTGGAGCGATGCGCGGGAATCGTCGCAGGCGATTTTCGACCTCCCGCAGGCGAAGTACAGGACGCATACCGGACGGTCGACGACGTGATTGCGGAGGTGGCCGATGCCGCCGGCGTGGCATGTTTCTCGGGAGCGCCATTCGGCCATATTAGCGATCAGTGGACGATCCCACTCGGATCAATGGCAGAGATGGACACTGCCAATTGCAGTCTCCACGTGACGGGTGCCTGACGAATGCGGTTATTATGAAGCAGGAAACATCACCGGGGGCCGGATGACGGAAATATCGAGAGCGCAGTCGATTGACGAGGCCAAGGCGCGCATCAAGCAGGTCACAGCCGCTGATGCGCTCAGGGACATGAGCCCTGATACGGTTCTTCTCGACGTCCGCGAGTTGAACGAATGGAGCATGGCCCACATACCGGGCGCCGTTTTTATTCCCCTGTCAGAAGTCGAGGAGAAGGTCGAGTCGCTCGTTCCGCGCGAGAGCAAGGTCGTCGTCTACTGCGCCAGCGGCAACCGATCCGCTTGGGCGGCCGACTCGATGAGGCAGATGGGTTATGCGGACGTCGCGTCGATGGCCGGCGGGATACGCGGGTGGGTCGATGCTGGCGGAGAGATAGAGTAAGACACGATGCGAGTCGAGGAATTCGAGCTCTGGCGCGACCGCGGCGAGCAGACGCCCCTGATCATCAGGGGCGAAGGGCGAATACCTGACAACAGGCGCGGAGCAGTCATCATCTGTCACGGCTTCAAGGGCTTCGCGCGTTTCGCATTCTTCCCGCTGCTCGCCGAACGGCTGGCCGAGGCTGGGTTTTGCGCGATCACGTTTGACTTCTCAGGGAGCGGCATCGGGAAGGATCGTGAGAATTTCACGAACCCGATCGCCTTCACCCACAACACCTATCTCCAGGAGCTCGACGACCTGGATTCGGTCGTCGCGGAAGCAAGAGTCCACGACTGGATCGACGATCGGTATGGGGTTCTGGGACATTCGCGCGGAGGGGGCGTTGCGATTTTGCACGCTGCACGCGACCCGGCGGTAAGGGCCCTCGTAACGTGGGCCGCGATCGCCAGCACCAATCGCTGGGCACCCGAAGTAGTCGCCGACTGGCGCCAGCGAGGTTTCATCGACATCCCGAATGCGCGGACCGGGCAGTCGATCCCGTTGAGTATCGAGTTGCTGCATGAAGTCGAGCTGCACGGCGAGGCGCGCCTCAATATCGCGGCTGCCGCATCGGGTATTCGCGCGCCGTGGCTGATCCTGCACGGCGACGCCGACGAGACTGTACCCGCGGCCGAGGCAGAAAGGCTCGCAGCGCTTTCGGATGCGGCCACACTCTCGATCGTCGAGGGTGGCAGCCACACTTTCGGAGCGAAACATCCGCTGGGCCAAGTTGGCCCCGTGCTCGATCGCGTCATCAGCGAGTCCGTCGAATTTTTCGTGAAGCGCCTCGGCATGTGACGTCGCTGGCGAGGCTTCGTTCCGATCCGCGCATCGCGCGGCTCGAGGCGGCGCTCGCTTCGCGATCCTGTGTCGAGGTTGCTGATCCCGCCGCGCGCCGGGCTGCTGTCGCCATTCTGATCCGGCTTGGAGAAAGTGACGAGCCGGAGATCCTGTTCATCCAGCGGGCGCTTTATGACGGCGATCCATGGAGCG